>NZ_JBLLVA010000048.1:0-22329 GCF_047739745.1 Borborobacter xinjiangensis
CTTGCCGACGCGGCCAGGGCAGGGGGTGAGGAGTGGCCGGCGTCGCCGACGGGAAGCCAACGAGTTGCCTTCCGGAGCGACGAACGGTGAGCGTCCGGTACGCCTTCGGGCGTATCGGAAGGTCAGGTGGACCTTTCGAAGGAGGGATGGGAGTGACCTGCCACGGGTAATTTCCTCCATCTGAGATTAGAGTCCGGCCCTTGATTGAAGGACGGACGGATGAAGCGGAAGCGATTCACGGAAGAGCAGATCATCGCGATTCTGCGCGAACATGAGGCGGGGCGAAGGCGGGTGATCTGGCCCGCAAGCACGGGATCTCCGAGGCGACGCTGTATAACTGGAAGTATGGCGGCATGGACGTCTCCGACGCCAAGAAGAGGCGCGTCAACAAGCGCTTGGCGGCCTTGGGGTTGCGACGGCGCTGGACAATTTCGTGGAGCACATAGCCGTCCTGGTCGAAGGCGCGCCACAGCCAGTGTTTTTCGCCGACGATCGTGATGGGCCACCTCATCGAGGTGCCAGATATCGTCGCGGCTTGGCTGCTTCCGGCGCAAGCTGTGAGCAGCCAAGCCGGTCCGAACTTCTTGCCCCAGAGACGGATCGTTTCGTAGAAGACCGCGACGCCTAGCTCCAGCAGCATTTCTTCGACATGCCGCAGGCTCAGCGGGAAGCGAAAGTACAGCCAAACGGCGTGGGCGATGATCTGCGGCGGGAAGCGATGGCGTTTGTAGCTGACAGGTGAGGTGCTGATACCATCGCCCTATCTCGAAAAAGCCTGACCACTAGTTAACGTGATATCGTCTCCTGAGCGCACGAAAGTTCTCGATTTCAAGCACCCGGATCAGCGTCATACTATCTTGCGCCCCATCGGTGTGTTCGCCACCAACATTCGAATCGCCGGGCGTCTACCCCACGATATTGACGCCGATGCGCTCGGCCAGGGCCAACAGGTCGGAGTAGAGGTCGACATCCTCGAGAATACTCCGCGAAGCGCTCGTAAGGAGGAGATCGGTCGCAGGGACGCGATCGCCGAAGAGGACAATCGCCAAGGCACGATCGTCCTGACGGGAGACCCAGCACAAACCTTCAATGGCCGGGCACTGCGCGTGGATGGCTTCGGCCCACCTCCGCGTGCCCGGATACTGATCCTTTTCCGTATCGATGAGATCGTTGCGGCGCACGCCGAGCGACCTCAACGCAGTCGAGCTCAGGTCCGCCAGCACCAAGTCGCGTTTTGGGGTCACCGTCGAGTAGACCTGCTCAGCCAGCTTCGCCTTATCGAAGGTCTTCAGTCCCGGTGCGAACGGCACGTCGTGGAATACCGTCTCCATCGCGGCGCAGTCGAACGTCGTGCCGCCATAAAGCGTCGGGATGCTTGCACCGGCCGCATTTTGGATTGGACTGAACCGCGCGTTGCCCTCAATGCCCGGATTGAAAGCACGCCCGCCGTAGAGACTGAGATGTACACGGTGAATGACCTGGCCTCGAGGCCAGGTCATCGTCTTCACCAGCGTGCCGAGGTCGTTCCGGGGCTCCGGGACCTTTGTGCCCGCAACAGCCAGTTGTCTCGTCCGCGGCCTCTTGCTAGCCATGGAGCGGGCCAGCTACCTCGTCAGCGGCAGCGGCAACGACGCGTTCGGGATCGCTGATAAGCAGGTCCTGCGGCCTCTTTCCGCCGAGGAAGCTGTTGACCGAGGCAAACCAGTAGGCGAGACCCCAATCGTCCTTCTTTCCCCGGAAAACGTCGAGAACGTTTGCCAGAGCTTTGACCGGCCGGAAGTCGGTCAATGGGTCCAGGGCGTATCCCGGGAAGTAGTCCACCCCACGATGCCGCACGGCGAAGACCTGCCTCTCCTTTTTCCATTTATTCGGCTGGGTGCTAGGATTGCTGGTGCTGAAGCCAGCCACCTTCGCGACCTCGGCGGCTGTCAGCCAGTCGCCACCTTCCAGCACCGCCTTACGCGCGTCTGCTACCATGCGCGCTTCGACGAGCTTATGGTGTGGAGGAGGGACCTCCGGCACCAGTGCCTCGATGATCGAGTTGAATGCCTCATCTTGCCGGCGTTTGAGAATGGCTCCGACCAAGGGCGCGAGGCCGGCGACCGTCTCGGCGAGAGCCTTGGCGGCGGATTCACTGCCGTGCTCAATTGTCAGCGCGACGACCTGTTCAGCGTTCAGCCGGCTGAGTCCGGTCCGGACCTGCTCCGGGGTTCCCGTGAGCGTCCCAACACGGGAGAATTCAACGGTTTTATTAGCAGCGACCATAGCTTCCACTCCCGTCCGATTATCATGGTTATCTATATAGAACAATAATCTAAATCATCAAGGGTGTGTCACTGGTTTCCTTCATCTGTCTGGGTGCCGCCGTCGCAAGGTTGGTCTCGGCGTCGCCAGCATCCGCCGCGATCAGCCCGATTTGAATTTCAAGCCGCTATTCAAGGATGCGTTGGGCATCGTCTGCAAGGCGGACGATCCACTCACCCGGCGGGAGGCCCCCGTTACCTGGGATATGGTTCGCGAGCGTACCCTGCTCGGCAACGGCATCACCGGGCTTATCGACTCGTCATAGTTTTCCGACCTCGTCAGCAGGGCACCGATAAAAGTGTACAATGTGCTATCCCTGCTGGCATTGGTCAGGGCCGACGTGGGCATCACCGTCCTGCCGCGGCTTTCGCTCCCGCCGTCCGAACATGATCTGCGCTTCATCGCCTTGGAGGATCCCTTGGCGCGCCGGACGGTGGGCCTGCTGTCCCGCTCGTCGGAGGTCGCCTCACCAGCTACGGAAGCGTTCGCCCGGGTATTGCACCGGATTGTCATGACCATCGGTGACGAACTGGATCTTGAATTGGATGAAAAATGAGCTGTTGCCCATGCGATCAGATGTCAGCCGGATAGCAAGCCCAGCGCTACTCCAATATCGTGCTACCTTGCCACGTGACGAGTTTCGGTCTTGGTCCCTCATACACAGCCATTGCCAGCATCGTGCGATTGCTGGCCATCGCCTATGCCGCTCACACCGGGGCGATCCTGCCTTGCAACGTCTGGATATTATCAGTGCTATCCACGAAGAGCTTGATGACCTCAAGTAGAGATTGATGCATCTCTATGTCCTCAATGGGAGTTATCGCTTGTAACGCTGGTCGCAGCGTCAAACCATGGCACGCCCTTCGATTGTGCGTGCAAGCACCCTGCGAAGCGCAAGCAAGGAGTATTCTGAAAATGGCTAACAGCGATATGGGCGACGAGCCGTTGGAACGGAAAGCCGTACGAGGAGTGATCGAAGAACTCGAACGACAGTGCGCTGAGAACCGGGCGCGACTGAAGGTTCGCCGGGCCGGCGATCGGGTCATCGTCGATGGCGAGCTCGATGTCGACGCAATTGTCATGGTGGTGGTCGGCGCAATGGCCGGCGGACCGTAGGCTATGCCACCGCGTGGAAGTTGGTGACTAACACCACAACAACCCATCGGATATCCTGGCAGTGACCATCACCCGCCGAGATTTCATCGCTTCGATCGGGGCCGCTGCACTCCCCCACCTGACAGTTGCAGCTGGCCAGGAGTTCCGGCCGATTATGCGAACAATTCCCTCTTCCGGCGAAGCCGTTCCAGCGGTGGGACTTGGGACCTGGATCACCTTCAACGTGGGTGATGATCCAGTGCTGCGCGAAGAGTGCGTGGATGTCATGGCTGCCTTCTTCGAATCTGGCGGGCGCTTGATCGACTCCTCACCTATGTATGGCTCCTCACAGCCTGTCGTCGGTTACGGCCTTGAGAAACTCGGCCAGCCGGTGTTCTCGGCCGACAAGGTGTGGACTTCCTCCGCCGCGGCAGGGCTTGGTCAAATCGAGCAGTCGCGCCGCCTGTGGGGCATCGAGCGCTTCGACCTCGTGCAGGTGCACAATCTCGTCGCCTGGGAGGCGCACCTCGAAACGTTGTTCGCCATGAAGGCGAACGGGCGGCTGCGCTATGTCGGCATCACCACGTCCGAGGGCCGGCGGCACGACCTGTTCGAAGAGATCATGAATCGGTATCCGCTCGATTTCGTCCAGTTCACCTACAATGTCGTCGACCGCGAGGCTGAGCAGCGGCTAATGCCGCTGGCTGCGGAACGCGGAATGGCCGTCATTGTGAACCGGCCATTCCGCCAAGGCGCGCTGACACAGGCCCTTGCGGGTAAGCCGCTGCCGGAGTGGACTGCCGAAATCAGTGTGAAAACCTGGGCTCAATTCATCCTGAAGTTCATCCTTGCCCACCCGGCGGTCACTGTCGTTATCCCGGCGACAACCCGCGTAGACCATGTGCGCGAGAACATTGCCGCGGCTGTGGATCCCCTTCCCGATGCCACCATGATCGAGCGGATGGTAACCTATGTCCGGGATCTCTGAATGTCGGACTGGTGGACCTATCGCCTGGAGGATTTCCTGCTCTTTTCCCCGCGCGTCTACTGGCGCATGGTCGAACTACACAATGGCGCTTGGTGGCCGCTCCATCTTGCCACGCTGGCGGCCGGCATTGTCATTCTCTTTGTCGTTTTGCGTCGTCCGCATCGTCGCGAGTCTTATATCATACTCGTTCTCGCCGCAGTTTGGGCGTTCGTCGGCTGGGCTTTCCTGTGGGAACGCTATGCGGCAATCAACTGGGCGATTGTCTACGTCGCCCCGGCCTTCTGGCTACAGGCTTTGCTGCTGGCGATCCTCGGTGTCACGGGTGGCCTCTCCTTCGCCGGGCGGGACTTCGCTGCCCAAGTTGCCCTGCTGCTTGCTCTTGCAGGTCTTCTTGCCTACCCGCTCCTGCCGCTGTTCGCCGAACGGCCATGGAGTGGAGGGGAAGTCTTTGGAATAGCGCCCGATCCGACTGCGATCGTGACCCTTGGCATTGTGCTGACGGCTGGAGGACGGATGCCATTCGCGCTCACTCCGATCCCGCTGCTATGGCTTCTGACAAGCGGCTTCACACTTCGAACAATGGGCGACTCGCAGGCTTGGGCCCCGCTCTTGGCTGCCGGGATAGTTCCTGCTCTGCTTTTCTGGCGACATGTCCGTCCCGGCCGATAGATCACCAATATAAGTTGGAGCCGCGCGGGCGCGACGGATGTGAAGTCGCCAGCTACGCATCGCGCGGAACAAATCCCCTTCCAACTCACTTTGCCAGTTTGATGGTTGGGAGATCTAGTGATGACCTATGACAGCGTCAAAACCGTATGCGGTATCTTCGCCACCCGTGAAGAAGCGGAACGAGCAGTAGAACATCTGGTTCAGGAGCACAGCATCAACCGTGCGGACATCTTCGTTCGGGCGCACGGTCAAACGAACTCTGCTGGAACCCACGCCTCTGGGGCAGACATCGAAAGATTCGAGGAGGAAGCTGCGCTTGGCGGCGCTATCGAGGTTTCGGCGGATTTCAGCGAGAGCCAGATAGCGGACGCGGAAAGGACCCTCCGTAGTATTGGAGCGCAGGCCGTATCTTCGCGTTGACGCACGCGCCTGTTGAGTGGCCGGGCCCACAGTGAACTCGTTGATAGCCATGTCCTCAGATTGATCGATCGCGAACGCGACGACATTGGCGATTCGGGCCGGCGAGGTCATGGTGCTCTCCTGTCAATTTCCGAGTTAGTTGACGATCTCGACCTAACCGGCCGCCCCTCGAGTTGTTCGAGCTGCTCCAAGGACGGGCGCATCACCGCGCCCGATCGAGGACTACTCGAACAACGAGAAGATTGCCTATCGGAGCGAACTGATCGCGGCCATCGAACGCCTTGGAGATTTCCGGCAGGTCGATTGACGGAGTGCACCCGGTCTCGCGGTGGAACCGGCCGGCTGGGCCGCAGATCGCGGGGCAAATTCAGATACACATTGTGTATGCGGATGTGCTGTGGTGATAACGGAAGGACTCATTGCCATGACTACGAAAAACCCGGACACACACGCCAAGCCCGTCAACCTGCGCATTCGTGAAGATGTCCGCATCCTGATCGACCGGGCCGCGAAGATACGCGGGAAAACCCGCTCCGATTTCATGATCGATGCCGCTTACCGTGCGGCCGAGGACACGCTGCTCGACCAGACGCTCGTCAAGGTCGATGCTGAAAGCTACCGGCACTATCTCGACATTCTCGACCGTCCACCCGGAGGAGAAGGGTTCGCGCGACTGATGAACGCCCCCAAACCCTGGCAATCCTAACGTGCTTGGTGCGCTGACGCTTCTTGAAGACCGCCACGATCTCGACCTTTTCCAGAGCGGCACCGACAGCCTCGACCAGTGGCTGAAAAAGCGTGCGCGCCGCAACCAAGTTAGCGGCGCGTCGCGCACCTATGTCGTGGCCGATGGAAACCGTGTTGTCGGCTATTATTGCATTTCATCCGGCGGGTTTGATCTCGCTGATGCGCCCGGCGCTATTCGCCGTAACATGCCCGATCCCATTCCCATGGCAATTCTCGGGCGGCTGGCTATTGATGTAACCTGGCAGGGAAAAGGCCTCGGCGCGGCACTCTTGCAGGACGCTGTTCTACGCACCGGCCAGGCTGCAACCATCCTCGACATTCGAGGACTTCTGGTGCATGCGATATCGGAGGAGGCCAAGGCCTTCTATGAGCACTATGGCTTTGCTATGAAAAATCCGGTTCATGGGCCCGAGCTCTGTTTCGATCTTGCGATCTTGAAGCATCAGGATGCAATACGGCCAAGGTCGTCCAGCGGCCGCGGCCGCTTTCCGAACCCATGCAAGGCCGGAGCCTGAAATGACAACCGAGGTGGGCCAGAGACTCCCCCAAATCGGCCCACCATCAGTCTCAAATTCCCTGACGACGGATAGCACGCTGTACGGCACCGGCGCGAGGTTGGACCGAAAGGTTTTCCTCGTCCTGGTCAGCTTCGAGGCGCTGCAGGATCGGGCAATGTGGGCGATGATCGCCGTTGCAGGCGTTCGCCAACATCGTGAGCGTGTGAGCCATGTCTTGCAGACCCGCGATCTTCTTCTTCAGCGCATCGATGTGGCCTTGCGCCAGACGCTTGACCTCCGCGCTCTGCCGCTTTTCGTCACGCCACAGACCCAGAAGATCGCCGATCTCGGCCACGGAAAAGCCGAGGTCGCGCGCGCGTCGGATGAAGCGCAGCATGTGAACATCCGTATCCGAATAGTCGCGATAACCGGAGGCTTTTCGGTCGGCAGCAGGTATAAGGCCGGTCTGTTCGTAGTAACGGATCATCTTGGCCGACACGCCAGATGCTTTAGAAGCTTGTCCAATATTCATGCATGCTCTCCAGTAAGTGGCGACAGCCGACCCTGAACATAGGGTCGGCTGTCCCGTTTCATCAGCTCTGGACCTTGAAGGTCTTGAGCCGCAGCGCATTGCCAAGCACGAAGACGCTGGACAAAGCCATGGCGCCGGCGGCGAAGACCGGCGACAGCAAGATACCATAGGCCGGATAGAGCAGACCCGCGGCAACCGGGATCAGAGCCGTGTTGTAGGCGAAGGCCCAGAAAAGGTTCTGACGGATATTGCCGATCGTCGCCTTGGACAGCGCGATGGCGTTCGGCACGCCTTGCAGGCTGCCCGACATCAGCACCACATCGGCCGCCTCGATGGCAATGTCCGTACCCGTGCCAATGGCAAGGCCCACATCCGCCTCGGCAAGCGCCGGAGCGTCGTTGATCCCGTCGCCCACGAAGGCGACCTTGCCGTGCTCGGCCTTAAGGCGGCGAACAGCGTCGACCTTGCCGTCCGGCAGCACTTCCGCCACCACCTCGTCGATCCCCAGACGCACCGCGATAGCCTTGGCCGTGCGCTTGTTGTCGCCGGTGATCATCGCGACCTTGAGGCCCAGATCGTGCAGCGCCTTGATCGCGGCGGGCGTGGTCTCCTTGACCGGGTCAGCCACGGCGATGATCGCCGACAGCTTGCCGTCGATTGCAGCATAAAGGGGCGACTTGCCCTCGTTGCCGAGGCGTTCGGCGACATTGGAGAAGGCTGTTACGTCATGGCCAAGCTCGACCATGTAGCGGTCGGCGCCGATCTCGACACGCTTGCCGTCGACCACAGCCTTGACGCCGAAACCCGTCACCGATTCGAAGTCAGACACAGCCGGCAGAGAGATGTTCTCCTCGGCCGCAGCGTCCACGATGGCACGGGCGATCGGATGTTCCGACTTGGCCTCGACAGCAGCGACAAGGCCGAGCACGTTCGCCCGATCAAATCCGGCGGCCAGTTCCAGGTCGGTCAAGGCCGGCTTTCCTTCAGTCAGCGTACCCGTCTTGTCGACGGCCACAACCTTGGCATCCTTCAGCAACTGAAGCGCTTCACCCTTGCGGAAGAGCACGCCCAATTCGGCACCCCGGCCGGTGCCGACCATGATCGAGGTCGGCGTCGCCAGGCCCATTGCGCACGGACAGGCGATGATCAGGACTGCGACGGCGTTGACCAGCGCGAAGGTGAGCGCAGGCGATGGCCCGAAATAGAACCATCCGGCGAAGGTGAGGGCGGCCACGGCAAAGACAGCCGGCACGAACCACATGGTCACCTTGTCCACGATTGCCTGGATCGGCAGCTTGGAGCCCTGCGCTTCCTCCACCATGCGGATGATCTGCGAAAGCACGGTGTTGCCGCCGACTGCTGTAGCGCGGATTGCGAAAGCGCCCTTCTGGTTCACCGTTCCGGCCACGACCTCGCTGCCGTTCGTCTTGGAAACCGGAATCGGCTCGCCGGTGATCATCGATTCGTCAACATAGCTTTCGCCCTCGACGACTTCGCCGTCCACCGGGACGCGCTCGCCGGGACGAACCTCAACGATGTCTCCCGACAGCACGGAGTCGATCGGCAATTCGATCGTCTTTCCATCCCTGCGCACGCGCGCGATCTTGGCTTGAAGACCGACCAGACGCTTGATGGCCTCGGACGTGCGGCCCTTGGCGCGGGCCTCAAGCAACCGGCCGAGCAAGATCAACGTCACGATGACCGCAGCCGCCTCGAAATAGACGTTCACGGTTCCGGCAGGCAGGAAACCGGGTGCGAACGTCGCCACCAGCGAATAGCCGTAAGCGGCGAGCGAACCGACGGCGACCAGCGAGTTCATGTCGGGAGCCAGGCGCCACAGGGCAGGGAGCCCCTTGTCGTAGAAGCGGATACCCGGCACGAACAGCACCAGCGTCGTGAGCACGAACTGGAGATACCAACTGTTCTGCATGCCGATGGTCGTGGCAATCAGATCATGCGCACCCGGAATGAGATGCGATCCCATTTCCAGGATGAAGACCGGCGCCGTCAGCACGGCCGCGATTGTGAAGTCGCGGGTTAGTTCGCGGCGTTCCGCTTCCTTCTTTTCGGCACGATCATCCGTCTCGCCCTGGCTTCTCGAGGCAGCCGCCGCGATCACCCTGGCGTCGTAACCCGCGTTCTCGATGGCAGCCACCAGGGCCGCCGCATCGGCGCTGCCCTGAATCGTAGCCTTTTCGGTCGCGAGGTTGACGACGGCATCGGTGACGCCGGGCACGGCCTTGAGCGCCTTTTCGACGCGACCGACGCAGGACGCGCAGGTCATGCCCTCGATCGCTACCTCAAGCGAGGTTGCCGCTGGCGCGGCGAAACTCGCCGAAACCGTATAGCCTACATCCTCCACGGCCTTGATGAGCGTGGCACGATTGACCGGAGCGCTCATGGTAATGCTTGCCTTTTCGGTCGCCAGATTTACGACCGCGTCTGCAACGCCGGGTAAGGCCTTGAGGGCTCTTTCGACACGCCCCACGCAGGAGGCGCAGGTCATGCCCTCAATGGGTAGCGATAGTGATCCAGACAGGTCTGTTGCTCGAACGGGGGCATTCACAGCCGCCTCCTTTCTCGTTCCGAAATTCAGGTTCGGAGGAAAAATGGGGCTTCCAACGATGGGAAGGTCAATAGCAAAAATTTCCTTTTTCGCACCACTTGACCTTGCCATCGTTGGAAGCACCACCTTGAGCGTCATGAGATCAAAACAAGGAGAAATCTCATGGAACTCAATATCGAACGCATGACGTGCGGAGGGTGCGCCAAGTCCGTCACCAAGGCGATCCAGTCGGTCGATTCCAATGCCAAGATAGACACAGATCCGGCCGCGCGTGCGGTCAAGATCGAAACGACTGCAACACAGGCCGCCATCTTGCAGGTGCTCGAAGAAGCTGGCTACCCGGCGACCGCGAACTGATCAGGAGCGAGATCATGAACAAGCTCACACCGATCTTCATTGCAGGCGCGGTTGCCATCAGTGCCGGCCTCGCAATCGCTCAAAGCCAAAGGAATACGGACAATACCATGCAAGGCCACAATATGTCGGGCCACTCCATGCCCGCCTCCGACAACCCCTCCACGAAAGCTTACATTGAAGCCAATGATCGCATGCACACGGACATGATGGTCGAATTCACCGGCGATGCCGATATCGACTTCATGCGCGGCATGATCCCGCATCATCAGGGCGCGATCGACATGGCGAAAGTGGTGGTTGAGTACGGCAACGACCCCGAAGTCCGCAAACTCGCCGAAGAGGTGATCAAAGCGCAGCAGGGCGAAATCGCCATGATGAACAAGTGGCTTGCCGCGCGCGGCAAATAGTCATGGCGTCGCAGCCGAAGCTAACGTCATGGCTCATGCATGATATGTGGCGGTAGTCGGCCGATCGTTCAGGCACGAGAAGCTTCCGCAAACCGCAAACTGAACGACGTGCGTCGATTGTATACTTGCAGAAAAATTGACGCGGTGCATCGGCTTTTCCTAGCGATGCTGATGATCTTTTCCTTCGTCACGATGGCCATGGCCGCGCCGACGCACGGCGCGGCCATGGCCACCGTCTTGCAAGGCATGGCGTCGAAGCAGGTATCCCAGCATCTCATTGCACATACCATCCCCGACGCGTGTCAAGAATATGCGGTCTGCGGAGCAAGCGACGCCCTTTGCTCCCTCGTCTGCTCCGGCATGGCGACCTGGCTCGCGCCTGAACCGTCGGCAAACGCCACCGACCCTGTCGCGGCCATTGTGATGCCGTCGGAGACACCAAACCCCAATGGTCTCGGTCCTGAACGGACTGAACGCCCTCCCGACGATGGTCTCGCTGAAAACATGTGCGCCGTGCTCGCACGCCGATCTGAATTCATTGAGAGAAAAGCTCTCCCAGGGGACCAAAATGTCACGTATTTCACGACGCGGTTTTCTTGCCGTAAGCGCTGCAACTTTGTCCGCAGCGGCTCTTCCGCGCTTCGCCTTTGCCCAAAACGCCATGTCGCTCAGCGCCGCGACGCGGGTGCTGGACGTCGATGGCCGTGCCGCCACGGTCTTTGGCCTCGAAGGGCCGAAGGGCCAGGGACTGTTTCTGAACCCCGGAGAACGCTTCCGGGTCGACCTGACCAATCGCCTGGATGCGCCGACCCTCATTCACTGGCATGGCCAAATCCCGCCCAACGAACAGGATGGCGTCCCGGACCTTCCGCGGCCGATGCTGCACCCGGGCGAAACGCGGTCCTACGACTACGAACCGCTCCCCGGTACATATTGGATGCATGCGCATCTCCCGCTGCAGGAGATGAATCTTCTGGCCGCGCCCCTGATCGTTCGGGGCGCCGACGACGTGAAAGCCGACCGGCAGGAAGTCGTCATGTTCCTGCACGACTTTTCGTTCAAGGCGCCTGAGGAGATCATGCAGGAGTTAACAGGCGGCCATGGCGGAGGCCATGATATGCATGCCATGGGGGGAGCCTCTGCCCCTGCCGCCTCGATGGATCATTCGAGCATGCGAAGGGATGTTTCGTCGATGCATATGGACATGTCCCCGATGCAGGGCATGACCATGGACCTGAACGACTATAATTGGGACGCCTACCTGACCAACGACCGCACCTTGTCCGATCCAGATGTCGTCCGAGTGGAGAGGGGTGGCCGTATCAGGCTGCGCGTGATCAACGGCGCCTCGGCCACGGTCTTCTGGATCGATACGGGCGCATTATCCGCGCGGCTGGTGGCGGTCGACGGTCATTCTGTGCAGGCTCTTGGAGGTAATCGTTTCGGCATCGCGATGGGCCAGCGCCTCGATCTTGATTTGGAGCTCTCCGGCGCGGGGGCGTGGCCCATACTGGGGCTGCGGGAAGGAGCGAAGGAGCGCACAGGTCTGATCCTTGCGACGCCAGGCGCGGTCATCGAGAGGATTTCGATGCTTGCGGAGACGGCTGCACCCGCATTCGACCTCGACCTGTCGCTGGAACAGAAGCTGCGCGCAGCGGAAACCCTGCCGTCGCGTGCGACGCAACGTACCCACATGGTCATGCTGGGCGGCTCGATGCAGCCTTATGTCTGGACCATCGACGGCAAGATCTGGGGGGAGCACAAGCCGATCGTCGCAAGGACCGGCGAGCGGGTCGAGATCATGTTCCACAACATGTCCATGACGGGGCATCCGATGCACCTGCATGGACACGTCTTCCAGGTCGTGGACATCAACGGCAAACGCATCGAAGGGGCACAGCGCGACACCGTCTATATTCCCCCGAAGGGCATGGTGACCGTCGCGCTCGATGCCGGCGAGGCGGCTCGCTGGATGCTTCATTGCCATCACATGCCGCATCTCCAGACCGGCATGATGACCGAGTTCAGCGTATCCGCGTAACATTGGAACCTGCGCCGCGGCCGTTCGCGGCGCAGGTCCGTACAGTAACTGTTCGGGATCAAATACGTTTGCCGATGCTCTCGGATTTGCGTGCACGCTGCTGTCGGCTACGCCCATCAAGCAGCTCTCGCAATTGGGCTTCGTCCACCCCGTCCGCCATCATGACGGTGCGTATGACCGGATCGGACAGGAGCTCCTCGACGGTAAGCTCCGGATAGCAGTCGAGTCTGCGGCTCACGAGTCTCGGCATCCATTGTTCCAGTTAAGGCCTCTGTTGACTTCTGCTGCCCGATGGCGTCGCGCTGAGTTGCGTTGGCCGGGGTGCTCAATCCTTCTGCTCTTCGGGGGTAAAGAACACGTCGGCATGCATGTCCTCGCCACGCAGCCCTCGCGCAAAGGCGACTTCCATCGCCGCATCAACCATGGGAGGCGGGCCGGCGACATAGGCTTTCCAGCCGTCGAGGTCCGCGAGATCCTCGGCCACCGCCCGGGTGACGAAGCCGCGCCGGTACTGTGCTGACTCTGCCTCGGACAGCACGGTCGCGAAGGTGAGATTGGCGTGTCGGTCGGCCAATGCTTGAAAATGCTCCACGAGGTAGAGATCGCGATCGCTGCGTGCGCCGAAGTAGACATGAATTGGCTGCTTCATGCCGTGAGCAAGGGCGGTTTCCACGATTGATTTGATCGGCGCCAAGCCGGAGCCGCCGGCGATGCACAGGATCGGGCCGGAATGATGCTGGCGCAGGTACGAAGAACCCAGCGGAAATTCCAGCGTAACCTTGTCGCCAGTCTTCAGCGCGCCATGCACATGCTCCGAAGTGACGCCGCCCGGAACGCGGCGAACGTGAAATTCAAGGCTTTCGTCTCCGTGACGGTTGGCCATGGAGTAGCTGCGCGCTGGAGCGCCATCGAAGCCGATCTGCGCATACTGGCCGGCGGTGAACAGCAAAGGAGAAGCGTCCGCAGGCGTAACCCGAACCAGCTTTATATCGTGAGTGAGATCTTCAAGGCCGGTCACGACTGCATCCAGCCGTCGTGGAGGCGCGACAGCATCATCGTCGTCGCTGCTCAACCAAGCGACAGCCGCGTTCGTCTGCGGGCGCGCCCGGCATGCCAGAATCAAGCCTTCGGCTTTCTCCTCATCGGTGAGCGCAAAGCGCGAGTGCTGAAGCAATTCCACTTTGCCCTCGATCAGCCGGGACTTGCAGGAACCGCATCGGCCGGATCGGCACCCGTGGGGATAAGGAATGCCGGCGGCAAGCGCAGCGTCGAGAATGGTCTGCCCGTCCTGGATTGCGAGGCTGGTCCGCGCCTGCCGGACATCAACGGATTTGGCTGTCATCTCGGCTTCCTCACGCACCCTCTGTCAGTCTAAGCGCCTTGATCAGGCTCGGCTTCTGGCTCGGGAATGTTCCGTAGAAGACCTCGGAGCCGACGATGGTGATGGGTGCCGCCCGAACGCCGGTGCGTGCCTTGGCCTCCTCGGCGATTTTTGGGTCGGTCAGATCGCGCTCCTCGTAGGCGAGCCTTTGCTGGGAGAGCCAGCGCTTGAGCGCGTGACAGTCCGGGCAGGTTGGCGTTGTGTAAATGAGAATGTGCGGCGCGCTGGCTTGCGTCATGTCTTGGCCTTTCTTGGAATTCGACGTGGTTGCTGTGCTGACCGACCGGCAAACGGCAGCCGGGTTGAGCAGGATTGTCATCACGGTGCGGCTTCCAGCGCTTGTAAGGTCAAGACTGGTTCTGCGTGGAGAAGGACATTTCCCAACTACGATGCAAATTGGCCGTCTTAGCAGGTTGCTGAAGCTGAAGAAGTCTAACCTCGACCCGGTTTGGGTGCCGACGGTCTTCACCAAAAACCGCGACCGGCCGTTGTCGACAGAGATGTTGGATAAGGTGATGGCGGCGCCCCTTGCACATCGCGAGATCGCGCCGCTTCTGTCACACGACCACGTCTCGGTTGATGGCACACTGGTCAAAAGCCTAGGCCTCGACGTAGAGCTTCCGGCCGAATGCCGAAGCGGTCCCACCGATGATGAGGGGCCCGGCGACCTGACCAGGGCTGACGGACACGCCGAATGGCGCGCCGCGCTGGAATGGTTCACAGGCATTCCCCGGGGTCGTCCCGGCGGCTGACGCTGCGAATAAGAGCTTCGAGAGCACCGACTTCGTCGCCGATCTGGCTGCGTGACCCGCCCGTTGCCTCAAAGGTCCGCTATTCCGCCATCGATGGGCGCATGGCCCCGTCGTGAGGGTTGCGCGCTGTCTTGAAATACCGAAACGGATCGATGACGGCTGTTGTGTTTACGCATGCTCTCGGAGAGGTCGATGGCGAAAAGAATACTTCTCCAGATCGGCCGCGAGAAATCATCGCCTGATCGAATTTAGCCTGTTGACCTTACCATCGTTGCAAACCCCATCTCTGAGGGCGCCGAGAGAAACTACGGCAAGAGAAAATAGAGAGCAAGTAAATGAAAACCATCGCGCAAAGAATTCTTCTTTCTTCTGTCATCGCGCTCGGTTCTATCTCAAATGCAGCCGCATTTACCAGCGCCGGCGTGATAGAACGGATCAGCCATGCGGAGAACATCATTTTCATCCGCCACGGCGACGCCTACCGGCTGCCAGACAACATCGACGTCCGCGATTTCCAGCTTGGACAACGGGTCAATGTGCATTGGGAAATCCAGAACCCTTCGAGAATTCAGTACGGTAGCAGAGACGCCCAAAGGCAGTTGGTGAACGCAAGAGGTATTGAGCAGGCGGCTCGAAACTAGAAGACAAACTGCGGCGGAGAACGAAATACTCTCCGCCGTTTTCCTTTTCGCGCGAGTTGCGTCGAAAAGTTCGAGGTAGCACTGGCGCCGATGCGGGACGTTTCCGACGTTTTGGAGCGCCGACCTGTCGCCGCAGGACAAGCTCAATTTTGTCAACGAGATGAAGCGGGCGGCATCCAAGAAGCCGCCAGTCGACCATGGCTGGTGGCCTCACATGACTGGCGCCTGTCGCGGCAAAGCTGATCTATCGCGCCCATTCGGGAATGGGCGCCGCTTCTTCAAAAGACGTCGGCGAAGCAAGGCATGTAGTTGGTCGCCGCATGAGTTGACAGCTGCGTCAAGGGTCTGTTCGGAAAAATCTTTCTCCGGGCCTTGACCTTTCCATCGTTGGAAACCGCACCTTCGGCAAAAATGACCGTCGCCGTGTCCCGCTGGCCGGGAGCGGGCGCCCCTATGAAGGTGAACGAGAATGAGTAACAAAGTCGCCACCCTGTTCCTGGCCGGCACCGTCATTGCCGGTGGCACTCTGGCCACTGCCTATCGCGATGAGGTTGGATCCTACGCCAAAGGCCTTCTGGCGCTTGTTTCGTCGACCGCCGCGTCGGAAGCCGCTGCGCAGCCGGCTCAAATGCCTGTCCCACAGGTGCCGGTTGCCGAGGTCATTACACGCAAGGTCGCTCCGTCCGTTGAATTTACCGGCCATCTAGAGGCGACCAAGGCTATAGAATTGCGTCCGCGCGTCGGCGGCGCAATCGACGCTGTCAGCGTTCCCGAAGGCGGCCTCGTGCGACCGGCTGAGCTTCTCTTCCAGATCGATCCGAGACCGTCCCAGGTTGCCCTGGACGCAGCCAAAGCCCAATTGCAGCAGGCAACGGTTCTGCTCGATCAGGCCGAGATCGATTTCAGGCGTGCCGAAACGCTGGCTCCGAATGGGACCGTGTCGCGCAAGACCTTCGATGACGCGCAGGCCGCACGCCGTCAGCGCCAAGCCCAAGTGGAGATCGCCAAGGCTGCGGTTGCGGCCGCAGAGCTTGATCTGTCTTTCACGCGCGTCACGGCACCGATTGCCGGCCGAGTCGACCGTGTTCTCGTCACAGAAGGCAATCTCGTCACTGGCGGCAATGCAGGAGCTGCGACACTCCTCACCACGATTGTCTCGACCGATCCGCTCTACGTCTATTTCGATATCGACGAGGCTACCTATCTCGGATTCGTCGCTCGTGCACGCGCATCCGAGACGGGAAGGGTTGTTGAGAAGCTTCCGGTGCAGGTCGGCTTGATGACCGATGCAGGTTTCCCGCATGCTGGCGAACTCGACTTTCTCGGCAACCGCGTCGACCGGAGCACTGGCACGATCCGAGCCCGCGCCATCGTTCGGAACCCCGATGGTCGGCTAGCTCCCGGTCTCTTTGCGCGGGTGAATCTCGTCACCGCCGAACCGGCTCAGACCGTGCTCATCGACGAACAGGCGATCGGTATCGACCAAGAGCGGCGCTATGTGCTGGCTCTCGGGCCCGAGAACAAGGCCGAGTACCGTCCGGTCGAACTGGGGCCGATGATCGACGGGCTGCGCGTTGTCTCGGACGGGATCAAGTCCGGTGAGAAGATTATTGTCAAAGGGCTGGTCAATCCCGGAATGCAAGTAGATCCACAGATGATCCCGATGCTCTCCGGCCACCCAGTCGATGGTGACCGGGCTGCGGCAGAAGCGCAGGAGGCGCGTCGATGAATATTCCACGCTTCTTTGTCGACCGCCCGATCTTTGCGGTTGTTCTCTCTGTTTTGATGCTGATCGGCGGTGGGCTCACGCTCCTGGAGTTGCCATTGAGTGAGTATCCGCAGGTGACCCCGCCGACGGTACAGGTCACCGCAAGCTATCCTGGGGCCAATCCCGAAGTGATTGCCGAAACGGTGGCCGCGCCCCTGGAGCAAGTGATTAACGGTGTCGAGAACATGCTCTATATGAGCTCGCAGGCGGCGACCGACGGGCGCATGACGCTGACTGTGACCTTCCAGCAGGGCACCGATCCCGACATGGCGCAGATACAGGTGCAGAACCGCGTCTCGCGCGCGCTTCCGCGTCTGCCGCAGGAGGTTCAGCGCATCGGCGTGGTGACGCAGAAGACGTCGCCCGACATCCTGATGGTCGTACATCTCGTGTCGCCTGACGATCGCTATGATCCTCTCTACCTGTCGAATTTCGCCACGTTGCAGGTACGCGACCAGCTTGCGCGGCTGTCAGGCGTGGGTGACGTGCTCGTCTGGGGTGCTGGCGAGTATTCCATGCGGATCTGGCTTGATCCGGCCAAGGTGGCAGCGCGTGGTCTGACCGCCTCCGACGTGGTGGCGGCAATTCAGGAGCAGAACGCTCAGGTGGCCGCCGGCTCGGTTGGCCAGCAGCCAGACGCCTCCGCCGGCTTTCAGGTCACAGTCAACACTCTCGGCAGGCTTTCCAACGAGGAGCAGTTCGGCGACGTCGTCGTCAAAACGGGCGACGATGGCCAGATTACCCGCTTGCGCGATGTTGCCCGTATCGAGCTCGGCGCAGACTCCTACGCGCTGCGCAGTCTTCTCGACGGCAAGCCGGCGCTGGCGATGCAGATCGTCCAGAGCCCCGGCGCCAACGCACTCGACGTGGCAAGTGCTATTCGCGACACCATGGAAGAACTGCAGAAAAGCTTTCCCGAAGGAATAGAATACCGCATTGCCTACGATCCCACCGTCTTCGTCAAGGCTTCGCTGCAAGCCGTGGTGATGACGTTGCTCGAAGCCATCGTCCTGGTCGTCATCGTGGTCCTGCTCTTTCTTCAGAATTGGCGCGCCTCGATCATCCCGCTGGTTGCCGTGCCAATATCGTTGGTCGGCACATTCGCCCTTCTCTACATGTTTGGCTTCTCGCTGAACACGCTGTCGCTGTTCGGTCTCGTGCTCTCGATCGGCATCGTTGTCGACGACGCCATCGTGGTCGTCGAGAATGTGGAACGCCACATCGCCCTCGGCGAGACGCCGAAGGAGGCGGCGCGCAAGGCCATGGACGAAGTGACCGGGCCGATTATCGCCATTACGTCGGTCCTGTCGGCCGTGTTCATTCCCTCGGCGTTCCTGTCAGGCCTGCAGGGCGAATTCTACCGGCAGTTCGCGCTGACCATTGCCATCTCGACCGCCCTGTCGGCGATCAATTCCCTCACGCTTTCTCCGGCGCTGGCGGGCGTGCTCCTGAAACCGCACCACGGCGACGTGAAGCGCGATCTCCTGACCCGTGTGATCGACGCGCTGTTCGGCTGGTTCTTCCGGCTGTTCGATCGTTTCTTCGACAGCGCTTCGAACGCCTATGTCTGGTCGGTCCGTCGCGCCGTGAGGCTCAGCGCCCTCATCTTGCTCGTTTATGCCGGGCTGATCGGTCTGACATGGGTTGGGTTTCAATCTGTGCCCAACGGGTTCGTGCCGGCACAGGACAAGTATTTCCTTGTCGGTATCGCCCAGCTTCCAATGGGAGCCTCGCTTGATCGGACCGAGGCGGTCGTAAAGAAAATGTCGGAGATCGCGCTGGCCGAACCGGGTGTGGAAAGTGTCGTCGCTTTCCCAGGCCTCTCGGTCAACGGTATGGTCAATATTCCCAATGCCGCCGTCATGTTCACGATGCTCGAGCCGTTCGACGAGCGGAAGGACCCATCCTTGTCCGCTTTCGCGATCGCAGGTCGACTGATGCCCAGGTTCAGCCAGATACCCGATGGTTTCGCTGGAATCTTTCCGCCACCACCGGTTCCGGGCCTCGGCACGACCGGTGGGTTCAAGATCCAGATCGAGGATCGGGCGGGGCTTGGCTTCGAGGCACTTGCTGAGGCGCAAGGCGCGATCATGGCCAAAGCAATGCAAGCACCGGAGCTCGCTGGCATGCTTGCAAGCTTTCAGGTGAATGCGCCACAGGTGCAGGTAGACATCGATCGGGTGAAAGCCAAGTCGCAGGGGGTGCCGCTCAACACCATCTTCGAAACGTTGCAGGTCAATCTTGGCTCTCTTTACGTGAATGACTTCAATCGCTTTGGCCGGACCTACCGCGTGGTGGTCCAGGCGGACGCGCGATACCGTATGCAGCCGGAGGACATTGGCCGGCTGAAGGTGCGCAACATAGCGGGCGAAATGATTCCACTGTCGACTCTGCTGACGATCAAGCACAGCTCGGGGCCGGACCGCGTCATGCATTACAACAGCTTCAAGTCGGCGGATATCAGCGGCGGCCCGGCGCCTGGCTATTCGTTTGGGCAAGCGACTGCAGCCATAGAGCGGATTGCATTGGAAACGTTGCCACCCGGCATGGCTTTCGAGTGGACGGAGCTTGCCTATCAGGAGGAGCAAGCCGGAAACACGGCTATGTACATCTTCCCTCTGTCTGTTCTGCTCGCGTTTCTCATTCTCGCTGCCCAGTACAACAGCTGGTCGTTGCCCTTCGCTGTGTTGCTGATCGCTCCAATGGCATTGCTTTCGGCTCTCGCAGGGGTCTGGTTCACTGGCGGCGACAACAACATCTTCACACAGATCGGCTTTGTCGTTCTCGTGGGGCTCGCCGCCAAGAACGCAATCCTGATCGTGGAGTTCGCACGAGCGAAGGAAGACGAAGGCGTCGATCCATTGAACGCCGTGCTTGAAGCCGCACGGCTCCGCCTGCGGCCAATTCTGATGACCTCCCTCGCGTTCATTGCCGGTGTCGTTCCGCTTGTGATCGCAACGGGCGCTGGTGCTGAGATGCGGCAGGTCATGGGCATAGCCGTGTTCGCTGGCATGCTCGGCGTCACACTCTTTGGTCTGCTCCTGACGCCTGTCTTTTACGTCACCGTGCGGAAACTCGGGAAGCGACGTGAAAAGAACCAGGGCGGTGAAGGGGCGGTCCTGGAACAGCAATAAACAAAACAACAGCGATCGCATGCAGTCAGGTCGCAAGATCGGATGACCGAGTGCGATCGCTCCAACAATCAAGCCATTCCGACGCGCTGGAGAAATAACCGCAGGCGGGAGGAGCAGTCTTGATTCCCATATTTCGACCCGGCGCAGATCTAGTGAGAGACCTCCATGAGAACCATCAATTATGCTGTGCCATTTGCACTGTTATTCCTCGCAGGCTGCGTCACTGGCCCCGATCACGAAGCGCCTCAGACAGCTTTGCCAGGAAAGTTTGGGGAAGGGTCCACGGCAAGCAATGGAGATGTGGCACTGGCCGCATGGTGGAATGCCTTCGGCGATGCTCGCCTCGATCGCTACGTCGCCTCGGGACTGGAGCAGAATTTGACGGTGCAGCAGGCGATTGAGAGGATCAACCAGGCACAGGCTGACGTCATCATTGCCGGCGCTGGATCCTTGCCCAGCCTGATAGCGTCCGCTAGCAACACCACGCGCCAACAGAAGGGCAGTCTGTTCAACGCCGACCAACCCGTTCAGAACGACTCTTCTGGCGGTCTCCGCGTCAGCTGGCTTATCGATCTCTTCGGGCAATATCGCCGCGCCAAGGAAAGTGCTTCGGCGTCACTCGATGCGGCCTACGCGAGCGTTGATATCCAGCGCCTGGCATTCATTTCGCAAGTGATCTCGGCCTATATCGATCTTCGATACTATCAGGAGCGCATCGAGATCGCGCGCCAGAACCTCAAATCGCGTCGAGCAACGCTTGCGCTAACTAAACAGCAGTTGGCAGCGGGTGCGACGTCGCGACTGGACGTCACGCAGGCAGAAGGACTCATCCAGGTGACACTGGCCGAAATTCCTGAACTGGAGACAAATTTCCGCCGAGCTGCTCATCGTATCGCGACCCTCCTGGGGTTGCCTGCGTCATCGCTTGTCAGAGAGCTTCAAGAAGGGGCCAGGCAGCCCGTCGCACGCGCGATTGCGCGCAGCGGCATTCCTGCCGATCTGCTGCGCAATCGTCCCGATATCCGAGCAGCGGAACGGCTCCTGGCTGCTTCGGTCGCGAAAATCGGCGTTGCGGAATCGCAGCTGTATCCGAGCGTCCAACTGAGCGGATCGATTTCTCCCAGCTACATCTATCTCAATAGTGGACCCAATGGTTCGCTGAACGTCTGGTCCTTCGGGCCAACGCTGGTTTTACCAATCCTCGATGGAGGCCGCTTGCGCGCAAATGTCGCCAACGCCAACTCCGCAGCCCGGGAACAATATCTTGAATGGAAAGAGGCAGTTCTGGTCGCAGTCGAAGAGGTTGAGAACGCACTCGCTGCCATGAATCGCAGCAAGCAAACGGAGGCCACGCTGAGAAAAAGCGTTGAAGCCTACAAGGATGCTCTTTCTATCGCGACGACCAATTACCGGAACGGGGTCTCGACCCTTCTCGAAGTTCTGGATGCTCAGCGTTCTGTTGCCGACGCACAAGCCAACCTTGCCAGAGCCGTCCAGCAAACAGCGTTGAGCTACGTATCCCTGAACGTCGCTGTCGGCGGAGAGTACGCAAACAAATAAAACATAAAATGTCCGGACGTTGATCCGATTGTTCGATGGCCGGCCTGACGCCGCCGCGTACTCAGCTCAAGAACATGCGCCGCCGAAACCAACGTCATGCGTCCGGCAATCACTTTCGACAAAACCTCGATCCGCTGCAGATCACGCTCGCTCATCGCAATCAATCCCATCCGCAATCTCCCACGTCATTGAAAAACCCGGGGAGAGTGACATTCCCACTTTGCAGAAACAGGACACTTTAACTTTGCGGCTACATATCATGTGGCGGCAAGGTTGGACTGTCCGCCGTTGGGCAAAGTTAAAATGTCACTTTGTGCTTTGACACAGCACGACAGTCAGCCCCGATCTGACCGGCTGATCCGGGTTGCAAGGGAAGATCGGGGCGGGTGAGGGCACCCTTCGGCTTTAGATTCCATGAGGCGTGAACCGCGCCCGGCGCTCTGCGAGAGTGTGGTTGCACAGATGCAATC
>NZ_JBLLVA010000049.1:0-18784 GCF_047739745.1 Borborobacter xinjiangensis
TCGCCGGCACGGCCTCATCCGTGGCTGGAATGTCACCAGCGCGGCGGCCTATGACGGCGCCCAACGGCGCCATCGTGCGCCGCCTGGTGGGGGTATGGCCGGTTTGTCGGCGCGGATGCGACGGCGGCCCTTGAACGCCTTTATGCGGTAGTGCGGGTTCACGGCAATCTGTTCCAGCCATCCTTCAAGCTGCAGGCGAAGACGCGCATCGGTGCCCGTGTAATCAAGCGCTATCATCCGCCTGTTCCACCCGCGGCCCGTGTCCTTGCTCATCCTGGTGTGGCCGAGGCCGATAAGGAGCGGCTTCGGGCCTTGCTGGAGACAGCCGACCCGGTGCTGCTGTTTGCCGACATCCGCGCCGCACAGGAAGAGCTTGGAAGGCGGGTCAATCGTCGTGGCCTGAATGCGCAAATTGAGGAGCCGTTGGTCATCGATCTGCAGAGCTTCGCTGCGAACTTGAAAACAGCCTGGAAGAGCGGCGAGACGCGGCCAACGCATCGGCGGCCCTATCGGCGGACCAAACCCTGGCCGAAAAGACCCAGCATGTACGAGCCTTTTGAGGTTCGGATCAAGGAATGGCTAAAGGAAGACCCGGCCCTCTCGGCAGCCGCCGTGTTGCAACGGCTGAAGGAGATCGATCCAGCCCGCTTCAAAGAAAAGAACATCAGAATGGTGCAACGGCTGGTGAAGGCCTGGCGCATGGAAATGGCTGGGCTGGTCATCCTTGATGGCGGCTGGATCAAGAGCTTGCCGCTATCACCTGCCACCGCTGCGGCAGCTCATACGAGCACTGTCGCCACTGCTGCCTTGGGTAACATTGATCGGTGAGGCAATAGGAGGGGTCAGTTCCTGGATTCGCTTGACAGCTGGAAGGGATCATGCCGAACGGACCGCCCGGATCACCCGCTGCAAGTGCGTTTCATCGACGTTCGCGCCAGCGCGCACAACAACGTTGCCAATGACGACCTCGATCATCGCGCCTGCTGTCTGCACCACGACTGCTTCGCAACCCGGAAGCCGCGATGGAGCACGTCGTCCGTGCCGAGCGTCACGACGCCAGGCGAAGAGCTGCGATGGATGAATGCCAACCCGATGGGCGATCGCCGAGACACTGGCGCCGGGCTCCAGCGCCTCCGCGACAAGCTGTGCCTTGAACTCATCAGACCAACGCCGGCGAAGTTGCCGCAGCGCCCCATCAAGGCGCTCCGCAATCGCTTCGATCATGTGGAAGGTTCTAGTTCCAGAACTAGGTGCAGACATAGAAGCTCACATCGGCTCACAACGTCCGCCACCGATATCCGACCGCCAATTCCCTGCGCCAGACGGGGTCTCCTTGCCGCTTACCTCGGTTCGATGATGAGAGAGCCAAAATGCCAGAACGGCGCAGCCGAGAACCGACCGTCGAATCCACCCCGGAAACTGTCCGGGACGTAGGGGAATCACTGTCCGCGACTTAGTGAAAACGGTGTCCGGGACTTACGGAAAAGGTGTCCGGGACTTGCTGAAACACGCAGTGCACCCCGTTTTTGACCGGACAGGCAGCCTAGCCGATAAGGCATAGGCATACGCCTATGATTATGACTATGACTTCTGATCCATTCTCCCATCCGCGGCGTGTTGAAGTAATTACCTCGGTGCAGCGCTGGCGGCGCTGGACGACAGCCGAGAAGGTTCGCCTAGTCGAAGAAGCCATGCAGCCCGGCATGTCGGTCCCAATGAAAGAACACAAGGGGCAAAACGCTTGTTCTGTGCGGCTTTTCCCAGGGTTCGGTTGTGTTTTTGATCGGCGTTGGGCCGATCGGCAAAATCCTCACCGTTCGCGGGACAGACGTTCCCTGTCTTGCGGTTCTGAACCAATCTCCAATCCGTAACCCTGATGCCGCTTCGACTTCGGTCACATAGAGGCGTTCGGCTCCCGGCTTCCCATTCTCCTGTACGAGCGCAGCCCAGACCTGCCGGGCTCGCTAAACCGACATCAGGACAGCCGGGATATCGTCGACGATGCGCCTTCCTCGCCATTGGCGCCGCGCCGCTCGTAGGGGCGCCGGTCGCGCAGGATCTGGAAGGCGATCGTAAAAGCTTGCGCGCGATAGCAACGCGCTTTGTTGGGTCCACGGAACTTCAGATGCTCATACTGGGCGCGAAGCTGCGGATCAGTGGCAAGCGCCGGTGCGACCGCCTCCACAAAGGCCCAGCGCAGCCACTTGTTGCCCTGCTTGATGATCTTGCCATGATAGGTCTTGCCACCCGAGGAATAGGTCGAGGGGACGAGGCCGGCATAAGCGACCAGCTTCTTCATGCCGCGCGACAAACAAGGTGAAATTCGGCAACGGCATTGGTCTTTGGGAACACTCTTGGGTGAGGCAATACGAGCCTGCGTCAGATGCGCAACACCATCTTTCGCCGTCGGCCAAGGAAAGTATCCGCGCTCGAGAATCTTGTAGAATAGGCAGAACCCTTGGCCATCCCACCATAGAAGCTTGATCCGGTCGGCGCGCTTTCCACGGAACCCGAAGATCGCTCCGGAACCCGGCGCTTCCTTGATCACCGCCTCGACCATAGCAGACAGACCATCGATACCGCGCCGCATATCGGTCACCCCGCAAGCCAAGTAGACCCGCACATTTCCTGTCGGCCCGATCATGCAGCCTCAACACACGCGATCAACGATGACAGCGTCTTGCGTTCAATGTCCGCCGGAACTTTCAAACTGCGACCATTTCGTAGCTGGATCTTGATAAGCACTGGCCCCCCGCCGGCCGCCGGCATCTGCCCGAGGCTTATTTCGTTGACCAGGTGGACCGGCAGGAACGAGGCTGACACATCCAAGTGGCTAAGCGTTTTCCGCCATAAACGGATCTGCGCAGGATAAATGTCATGGCGACGAGCGACATCACCAATGCGAACGCCCGGTTGATCGGCTTCAGCCAATATCGCCAGCTTCGCTTCCTTCGACCACCGCCGCCTACGCTCAACGCCGGAAATGATCTCCATGCGAGCCATGCCAACCTCTCAGATCTGATATTAGTGTCAGCACTATTGCTGGTTCTAATGCCAGAACATCGCTTAACTGGCTCGTTCAGCAAAATCCGCTCACCGGACGTGTGTGGACGCTCCCTAGAATGCAAGCAAAATCTTCACTCAGTCTTGAACGTTGGTCGGGTGCTGACGTGTGTCCGGCCTCTAGTTGCGACCTTAATACGTCGCGGGCCCATATGGGAGTTCGCAGATCAGGTCCAAAACGCTCACGCGCACTCGAGGTGCCGTCCGGCAGAACTGGTTTTCCTAATCCCGTCTCGTGACCGTTTGTCCATATCCTTCGTTCGACCTGCTCACACTCGCAATGGCGGTTAGAAATCCTCTCCGCCAGAGCTGATCTTATACTGCTAGCCGTTGTTCCTCGTAGCGACCTCCGCTTGTCATAAGCGCCCAAGCAATCCGCCCCATCCTATTGGCGAGTGCAACAGTGATCAGCATCGGCGGCTTTTTGCCGATCATTCGCGATAACCAGGATCCATCTAACGCTCCGCGCCTCGATGCCCAGCGAACAACCGCTGACGCCCCAATTATCAACAATCGACGAAGATCACGCTGCCCCATCTTCGAGGTCTTGCCGAGCCGGGGTTTGCCGCCAGAAGAATGCTGCCGCGGTGTCAAACCCATCCAAGCGGAGAAATCTCGACCTCGTGTAAACGTCTCTGCAGGCGGCGCCAAAGCTTCGAGCGCCGTCGCGATGACAGGCCCAATTCCTGGAATGCTCATAAGCCGCTTGGCGACGTCATCCTGCCGCGCCCTCCGACTAATTTCCAGGTCAAGTTCCCGAACCTTATCAACGAGTGCTCGCAATGTTAAAACCAATGCTAAGCAGGGTGCGCGTGCCGCCTCGGTCAAGCTGGAGCCATCGTCTTCAACGTGACTGATCAGAATACCGACATGCGAAGGGCCTTGGGGAACGGTAATTCCGAACTCTGCCATTAGACCACGCAAAGCATTGATGATTTGGGTCTTTTGTCGAACGAGAAGGTCACGTACCTTGAATACCGTCGCCGCAGCCTGCTTTTCCTCGCTTTTAACTGCTACGAAACGCATAGTTGGTCGCATAGCCGCCTCGCAGATGGCTTCCGCATCGGCCGCATCGTTCTTCTGGCGCTTGACGAACGGCTTGACGTAAATTGGCGCGATCAACTTCACTCGATGCCCAAGCGCGGCAATCTCGCGGCCCCAATGGTGGCTCCCGGCACACGCCTCCATCGCTACAATGCACGGATCAAGCCCCGACAGGAAGGCAAGCAACTTCTTGCTTGAAATCTTCCGCCGAAAAAGCACCGATCCATCTACGCTGGCCGCGTGAACTTGAATTATGCTCTTGGCCAAATCCAAGCCGATTATGCTAACCTTTTCCATGGACGCTCTCCCTTGTAATGGTTCCAACACAACCATTCTGGCACGAAGATGCCGTTGAGTGGGAGCGTCCACCCCATCGCTCACCCCGGATCGTGGTTTCCGACTGTTTGATCCGCCCGTCGATGTCGCCGATGAACGCCAGCCCGCAATCGATCTGGACGCGGTCGATCTCCGATACGCTGAGCGCGGCGAGTTGCTGGCGACCGGCCTTGCCGAACAGGTCGCCAAGCTTCCTCAACTGCGCATTGTCCCATTGTCCGACAATGGCAGTGCCTATATCGCGCGCGAAACGGCGACGACGGCGGCGGCCTTGGGCCTGCTGGCCTTCACCCCTGTTCGCTCGCCGCAGAGCAACGGTATCTCCGAGGCCTTCGTCAAAACGCTGAAACGCGACTACGCCCGAAACATCATTCTGCCCGACGCCGGAACCGTCCCGACCTTGCTGCCCGAATGGTTCGATAACAACAATGAAATCCACCCGCACTCCGGCTTGCGCTTCCTCTCGCCACGCGAGTTCAGGGCGAAGGCCGCTGGTGCTTAACGCAACCTGCTGCCTGTCTGGTCAAACAGGGTGCACTCCAGAGTTGACGCATTCGGTTGTTGTGATGGCATCGAGGATGTGTCCGGTGGTGTCGCAGACGGTGTCGATGGTCCGCCGAACTGCTCTTCTACGCCTTTGCGCCAATGCTTGCTTGGCAAACAGCTGCTCGATCAGGTTAGATCAAGTGAGTCTTTCGGCAGAAACAGGAATTTTGCTCCGGCGCCGCGAATGGCGCGGCTTGCTGCCTTCCCCTTGTGCGAGCCGATTTTTCCATGGTCACGATATCGCCGGGCTTGAGGTTCGGCACCAGAACCTGCTCGACATAAAGCTGAACCGTTCCCCATTGCCCCGTTGATCGGCCCTTTGATCAGCCACGGCGATCATAAGGCAGCGCAGCCTGCCACGAGCACCTCGCCTAACCCGATCTGCGGGCTCCATCAAACTTTCCGAACATCGAAAGCACATTCACTGCTTGATGATCAAGCCTTGGCCGCTCGAAAGATCAAGGACGGGTTCCGGCTTGTCAACCATAAAATTGAGGGCTGCCTTGCGTGCGCCCGGACAGGTGTCATAGCCATGATCATCCAACAGGATGATGCCACCTTTGCTCAGCCGGTTATAGAAGAAGGCGATGCTGTCATAGGTGGGCTGTTCCAGATCGACGTCAACATGAACGAATGAATAGATTTGGTTCTCCACCTGCGGGAAGGCATCCGGAATCCAGCCCTTGTACGTCTTGAAGCAATCGAACTCCGATAAGTTCCGGTGCACGAGTTCTTCGGAGAACGACAGGTCGCCTTTCTTCCAGTAGGCTCCGTCGGCCTCGTTCGGCGCGCTTAGACCCTCATAGGAATCGAAGAGATGAACCTCACGGCCATGCGCCTGGGCGAACTGGCAGAGTTGGTAGGCATTGCCGCCTCGAAACACGCCGCATTCGGCTAGCTGGCCTGGGATATGCGACAGCAGCTTCAGGAATTCGCCGAGATTCCAGCGTCGCTCGAAGGACTTCCAATTTTCAGCGGAGAAGCGTTCGAAATACGCGCGGAATTTCTTATTCTTGAGGATGTAGCGCCCCCTGTCAGCAATGACAAATTCAGGAAGGATTGCCCTGTTGATGGCATAGAGGAGCTCGTGCCGCTGCTGATCTGAAAAACACCGGTCGTTCGCCAGCGCCTCGACTGCTTCCGCTAGTCGATCGATCGCTTTCGTATCACCGAATTCCTTGGGCATAGAGAAGGCACGCGAAATCCGCCGGTTGATGAGGCCTTCAATCGCCGATTTAAGAACTTTCATGGTGCATTCCTACATTTTATGCATTCGACTAATTGTTGCGTCGAAACGGGAGTGGGGCATCGCTGAAGTACCAACCGCGTAAACCGAGGAGCGCAACCAGTCCCGCTCCCGTAGTCAAGAAGGCTGTCCCCCGCAAGCAAAGATTGATGAACAGCGGCAAATCACCTGCGAGGTGAGCTGTCATGCCCTCGGAAACAGCCATGAACGCAAGAATTGGAGCGCTCATCAACGCGGCAACACCTATGTCCATCAAGACCGGCTTCGCCTCGAAGTTCCGCGCCATCCAATATAGCCACGCCACCAGGACACTTGCAAACGCCACCGTGGACGAGGCAGACACGAGCTCGATGCTGCGGGCTTGAACGCCAACGTAGCTGACGATGAACACGGCGGCAAAGGAGACGAAGCCGGTAGCAAGTATAGCGCGGGTATTCCGCGTGGCCTGCGCCAGCTTCGCGATGAACGTGCCCAGCGCAAATGGAAAAAGGCCCAAGCTGAGAACCGCCCAAACCCGCCCGACGGCATCTGCTTCCTCGCGTCCGAATGCGCCGCGTCCAAGCAACAAGGCGATCGCATCCTGACCCATCAGGAAAATGCCGAGGGTCAGTACGCCGATCAGAAGCGTCGCCACTCTGGCCATGATCCGTAGCAGCCGCACGATCTCTACGGTTTCTCCGCGTGACCATAGAGACGCGAAGTGGGGCAGCAGCACTGTACTCAGTCCCATGACGAGGATTTGGGATACGGCTGCGTGCAGCCTCGACGCATATCCAAAGATCGAGACCGCACCGTCCCCAAGCTCTGACGCCTGAAACTGTATAATGGCGGCGGCCGAGTTGGCGAGCATAATCGCGGGTAGGATGGGCAGTGCCACCATAACCGTCGCAAGCACCTCGCCACGCGTTTCGTGCAAATTCGCCGAATAGTCGAGCTGGAGCCGTGAAAGCGCCCAGATAACGAAGGCGAGCTGGGCTCCGGCGCCCATCAGGAGGGTCCACAACAACGAACCGAGGTCGATGGAAGGCCACAGCCACAAACCGAGGATAGAAACGACGGCGTTGAGCAGCGGCGCGAAAGCCGCTGCGAAGAAGCGGCCATGGCTGTTCAACACGAGGCCGATGAAATCGGCTGTCAGCACTGGCACGAGCGTCCAAGCAGCAATCCGCAAGGCATCGGCGGCGAGTGTCCGGGTCACATCCTGTCCGGACATGAACATCGCCATGATTGGTTCGGGGAAGAAGGAGCAGACCGCAGCAAGCGCGCTGGCGATGACAGCAACCAGGACCAGCATCTTCGTGCGATAGTCGGCGGCATGGACGTCTTCGCCAAGACCCACCAGTCCCGCATAGCGCCCCACGAAGCCGACCTGCAACCAACCGCCAAGGACCGTTGCAATAAAGGTCGGGGCTATGATGCCGAGATTATAGGCGTCGATCACAACCGACACGCCGAGGGCGGCAGCGATCATCATGGTCCGCAGGAAGCCGACCACCTGAATGACTAGGCCGAGGGCCGTCACCGTCTGCGTCGACTTCAGCATTTCGTCGCGCGATCTGGATTGGCGGGCATCGGCAGATCTCTCGGAGAATAGCGCCCCGACGAAAGCGAGGCTCTCGTTGCGTCGCAGCCTTGCGCTTCGACTGACGCGCGGTCTTATCTAGTTCTCAGTGGAGGGTCAACGTGGCCGCCATTCGGGCCGTCGGTCGCCCGTGCTGTGCGTCGAACTCTCTCGATCTCGTCGGCCATAAATCGGTCACCTGCTCGACGGCGCGGTTCGAACAGCGCGACGATTGGCAATCGTTCGGGAAGTGCTCAGAGCCTGATCCCTGCGGTCGAATAAGGTATCGAAGCTAGGTCTTACCGCCTCGGAACGGACGGAGAGCCATCTGGCGTTCGGCTAGTATTTCTGCAACCTTGCGCAGCTAGAACTCAAAAATAGCAGCGATAAAAGGAGAATACTCCGCCCCACAGGAAATAAGGGCGGCCCTCAACCGGAACTGCAATCAGAAGATTGCTAGGAGTGTCGCTTTCCAAAAACGGCCAATCCACGGCGGTGCTCGACCTTTCCCGTCGCTTTGGCGCGATAGGCCGGCAGGCTTTCGGCTGGAAGCCGTAGTACCTAGCCAGTGCCAGAAGCGGACGATTGGAAATGATATGGCCTTCGTCATCTTCGCCGGTCAGAGCCGTCTTGTGCAGTCGCAAAGGATCTCGACCGGCACGCCGCCGATGCGTCAAACGCTTGGCAATGACAGCGCAGAAGTGTCTGCAGATCCTGGTGCATGACATAGCGGGCGAGAATGTAGCGCGAATGGGCAAGCACCAGCGAGAACAACCAGACGATGCGCGTCACCCTCCGGGCTGACGCGAACTCGGGGACGAACCGGGCGAAGTCAACCTGCGCCTGGTATCCAGACGGCGTCTCGAACCGCACCTCGAATGGAAGAGGGTGATCTTCTGGCCGGATCGCCGCCACGTAGCGCTTCACTGAGATCGCGATAGGCGGCGATACATCCGTGCAGATAATCGACAAACAGGACGATCTTGTTTGGCCGCCCTACCTGGCGCGGCCATAGACGGGCAGTTCGAGCCCGCATTCAATTTATTTTTTGGGCCGTCCTCAGATCGCGACCCGTCCGGGGCGCGATCGCGGTCACCGACAGGCCCTGACGGTGCAGATCCAATATCATAAGAAGTTCTCCACGTTGGGCCACCAGCGCCGTTTCCGTCCCGATAAGATCGGCACGGACTATCGACACGGGCTGCTGCCGCCAGCTCCAGGACGCGTCCCGGAGCTGGCGGCAGCAGCCCAACCAAGGAATTTTCGTTGCCTACAGTAGGGAAAATATTCATCGCCCAGAGACATCGGTCGCCCACCGTCCAACGCCAACGGTGCCGGTCAACATGGTCGCGGAGAGAATCCTGAACACTCCTTGTGCGAAGACCTAAAACCTTGAAACCCGTTTGAAGAGTGCGATGAGAGAGCTTGACAAGCCCATCAGGCCCCAGACAATTACGAGGAAGAAGCCTCTTCGCCGACAGCGACGGCGGTGGACGGACTTGGGCCACTATCGCCACACATGTGGCCACGGCAAAAATGAACCAGATCGATCCGCACGCCTGGCTCACCCAGACCTCGAGCGCATCGCCAATGGTTGGCCAAACAGCGACATCGATGCCATCATGCCTTGGAACTACCAGAGCTGAACGGTCGCAGCTTCGCGCTTACTAACAAGCTGCCATCCTGCGAATTGATTTATCGCGCGGCGCGTCCGGCCGCAGGTAGGAGCTCGTCGACCGAACTCTCCTATCACGCATGGGGTTTCTTTGACGTACTACCCCGACGTTGTGCTACGGTGGAAAGAGCCGCGGGGTATGTCTGTCGGCCTGTCGGCCTGAGTCAGGTCTGCTCACTAGAGAAAGGGTTTGGATCGTCCCGACTGCTCTGTGCCGCATCAAGATCAGCAAGGCTTCCCGGTGCGGAAGGATCATTCAAGACGGTCGCGCCTTCTCTTGTTACCCATCCCACTTGGCGCGCTGGAACACCCATCATCAAAGCGTGTGATGGAACGTTTTTGGTGACGACTGCGCCAGCAGCAATCATTGCGTACTCGCCGATTTCGACACCACAAACAATTGTTGCATTCGCCCCAATTGACGCACCTCGGCGCACAATAGTCGTCTCGAACTGGTGTTTCCGTTCAATGAATGCGCGTGGGTTGACGACGTTGGTAAAAACGCACGAAGGGCCGCAGAAGACCTCATCTTCTAGCGTTACGTTCTTGTAGACGGATACATTATTCTGAATTTTGCAGCTGTTCCCGACTGTGACCTCAGGCCCAATCATAACATTCTGGCCTACGGAACAATTCTTGCCAATTTTTGTGCCGGCACGAATATGGCTGAAGTGCCATATTCTCGTTCCCTCGCCGATCTCGGCACTGCTATCGACGTAAGAGCTTTCATGTATCATCAGAGCCTCGCTAAAACTGCCCGCCCAGCAAAGCGACCGAAGGCAACGAGCGTTGAAGGCTCGAGACGACCGGACTCCGTCGCCCAAGAATAGGTGCTTCAGTCGTAGCATAGTTATAGGGGTAGGCAACCCTGACCTGATCGCAGTGGCTATGGCTTGCGCGCCGCACGGCTTGCGGAAGGACGTTCCTTCGCCTGCTCGACGAGTGCCGGAAAGCAGAGTCCTCCGACAAGCATAACGTCCCTGATGGAACACGTTCGCACGCGACCGAAGCCGTTGCGCCTTGCAATCTACTAGCCGAATCTTTAGGGGGTAACCCCGGTCGACGAACGACTCATTCTACCGCTCGTCTTCCTGATCTTGGAGGCTTTATGAGTGTGATGAGTATCGACGATGTCCGGATCGCGGTCGTCGGCCTTGGTTATGTCGGCCTGCCGCTTGCGGTCTATCTTGCAAGACATTTTCCCGTCGTCGGCTTCGATATAGATGGGGGCCGGATCGCGGAGCTGAGGGACGGCAAAGATCGCACCCGAGAAGTCACCCATGCAGAATTCTCCGGGGCCAAACACCTAACTTTTTCCAACGACATTGCTGATCTCGAGGCAGCCAATTTCTATATCGTAACGGTTCCGACGCCCATCAACGAGGCGCTCCAGCCGGATTTGCGCGCTTTGCAGCGCGCCTCCGAGACAGTGGGTGGGACGATGCGCGCCGGCGACATTGTCGTATATGAATCCACCGTCTATCCCGGCGTTACCGAGGACGTGTGCGCGCCAATCTTAGCAAAGCATTCGGGTCTAATTTTTAACGAGACGTTCTTCGCGGGCTATTCGCCAGAGCGTATTAATCCGGGGGATCATCAGCATCGCCTGCCCGACATCGTAAAGGTTACCTCTGGATCGACCCCTCAGGTCGCCGATCTGGTCAACGCCGTTTATGCCCGCGTCGTAACCGCGGGGACACATCGCGCGAGCTCGATAAAGATCGCGGAGGCGTCCAAGGTCATCGAGAACATCCAGCGCGACGTGAACATCGCCCTCGTGAACGAATTGGCGCAGCTCTTCAAACGCATGGATCTCGAAACGCGCGAAGTGCTCGCGGCCGCCGGCACCAAATGGAATTTTCACGGCTACCGACCCGGTCTGGTTGGCGGTCACTGCATCGGCGTCGACCCCTATTACCTGACCCACAAAGCGCAGTCGATCGGATTTCATCCGGAGATGATCCTAGCTGGCCGCCGCATCAATGACGGCATGTCCGAGTGGGTAGCGCTTGACGTGGTCAAGACCATGCTCAAGCGTGGCCTAGAAATCAGGAAGGCGCGCGTGCTCGTTCTCGGATTAACTTTCAAGGAAAACTGCCCCGACATACGCAACACCAAGGTTGCCGATCTTGTGCGCGAATTGGGGTCGCTGATCGGCGAAATTGCGGTGTACGACCCTTACGCCAACGCGCACGAAGTCCGTGAAGAGTACGGTATTGTGATAGAGTCGGAAATGCCGGCAGGTCCGTTCGATGCAATCGTGCTTGCGGTCAATCATGACGAGTTCCGCGAGATCGGCGGAGCCGGACTGCGTGCGCTGCTTGTCGAAAAGGGTGTGATTTACGATCTGAAGCAGGTTTTGCCGAGCGCCGATAGCGACGCACGCCTCTGAACGGCTGCCGCAATGGCCAAAAGGGAGATTGCGAATGAAAGTCCTTGTTACCGGTGCTGCCGGCTTTATCGGCTCGCACACCTCCAAGGCGCTCCTTGAGCGCGGCGATGAGGTCATCGGCATCGACAATCTAAACGACTACTATGATGTCAATCTGAAGCACGCCCGTTTGAGGCGCCTTGAAAGCATTCGCAACTTCCGGTTCGAGAAATGCGATCTTCAGGATCGCGCAAGTATCGAGCGCATCTTCGCCGAGCACAAGCCGGCCCGCGTCGTCAACCTGGCGGCACAAGCCGGCGTGCGCTATGCATTCGAAAACCCACACAGCTACATCGATTCCAATATCGTGGGGTTCCTCCATATCTTGGAAGGATGCCGTCACAACGGTGTCGAGCATCTGGTATATGCGTCATCGAGCTCGGTCTACGGCGCCAGCACGCGCATGCCATTTTCGGTTCACGACAATGTCGACCATCCAATCAGCCTCTATGCCGCTAGCAAGAAGGCAAACGAGTTGATGGCGCATTCCTACTCACATCTCTACAAGCTTCCGGCTACGGGACTTCGCTTCTTCACAGTCTATGGGCCATGGGGTCGACCGGACATGTCGCTCTTCCTTTTCACCCGCAAGATTCTGGCCGGCGAGTCGATCGACGTCTTCAATTTTGGGCAGCATTCGCGCGACTTCACCTTCATCGACGACATCGTAGAGGGGATCATTCGAACGCTCGACAACATTGCCTCGCCGAACGCCGAATGGAACGGGGAGCAGCCCGATCCTGGAACATCGAGCGCGCCTTACCGCCTCTACAATATCGGCAACAACCAGCCCGTCGAACTGATGTATTTCATCGAATGCATCGAGAAGGCAGTCGGCAAAGCGGCCATCAAGAACATGTTGCCTTTGCAACCGGGCGACGTTCCGCGCACCTATGCTGATGTTGACGCTTTGGTTACCGATGTCGGCTTTCAGCCGCGCACGCCGATCGAGGTGGGTATCCGCCGTTTCGTCGATTGGTACAAGGATTTTTACAAGGTCAGCTAGCAGACCAGGCGTGCCGTCATGACCTTCGTCTGGCCAGCCCCGGGCCTGAGTTGCTTTCGCAGTGTACCGGAGTTTATCATCAAGTGCCCGACATGACCGCTTGCGATCTGACTCGATATGTTCGGGCGTTCCTCGTGAGGGAGAAGCGGCGTCCGCGCCTTCTCTTCGTTGTCACCGAAGACTGGTACTTCGTCTCCCATCGCATTACCCTAGCGAAAGCAGCCCGGAACGCGGGGTTTGACGTCGCTATTGCCACACGGGTGTCAGCCGACGAAGAGGTGATCCGGGCTGCTGGGCTGAACGTTTATCCTGTAGACTTCAATCGTGGCGGGGTGCATCCGCTGCACGATCTCAAGACGTTTCGGCGGCTTGTCGAAATCTATCGGTCGTTTCATCCCGACATCGCGCACCATGTCGCTCTCAAGCCCGCTCTCTACGGCTCACTTGCCGCCTGCTTGACCGGCCGCCCAAAGGTCGTGAATGCGCTAGGCGGTCTTGGCTATGTGTTCTCGTCGAAGTCGTGGCGCGCCCGTATTCTGCACAGCCTTATAAAACCGATACTTGGCTTCGCGATGAGAATGCACAACTCCCGCCTGATCGTCCAAAACGAGCAGGACCTGCAACGCGTCGTCGATGAGCGGCTGGCCCATCCCGAGACCGTACGTCTTATCCCTGGCGCAGGTGTCGAACTCGAACGATATCGGCAAACCGACGCTGGTGGAGAACCACCTCTCGTTATCCTACCGGCCCGCTTACTGCGCGATAAAGGGGTTGGAGAGTTCGTGGAAGCTGCCAGCATACTGAAGAGGGAGGGAAGCCTGGCGCGGTTTGCACTCGTCGGCCGCCCGGACCCGCTGAACCCGGCAAGCGTGAGCCAAGCGGAGATCGACGCTTGGGTGTCGGGAGGGCTGGTGGAGGCGTGGGGCTGGCAGGAAGACATGCCCGCAATCCTTTCTCAGACGCAGATCGTCTGTCTACCCTCCTATCACGAGGGTTTACCGAAGACGCTATTAGAGGCAGCGGCAAGTGGCTGCGCGATGATTGCGACCGATATCGCGGGCTGCCGCGCGGTTGTCCGTGAGGGTGAAACGGGGCTTCTCGTGCCCGTCGGCGATACCCAGGCGCTTGCCGCCGCGCTGCGCCGTATGACGACCGACGCTGACCTTCGACGATGGTGCGGAGCCAATGCGCGTTCCGTTGCTGGCGAGCGCTTTTCAATCGAACGCGTAATCTCCCGAACGTTCGAGATCTATCGGGAGTTGCTTTGGGATACCCGAAGCGAGCGTTAAAGCACCAGTCAACGCGCAGCATGGGAGCGGCGCGAACCTGCCGAGCAGGCATAAGCGCAGGCTCATCACGTCGAAGGCGCCTATTGCCATCTCTACCGAGTCTGTCCTTTCCTCCCGGTCGAATCCCGTTTGGCGTCAGGCTAATCCAGGCGGCCTTTGAAAAGATCTCTGCCGATGGATCAATGGATCAACTACCGTGGCGCGGCACGCAGATCTCCTCGAAAACCGACTCTTCTCGAAGGGAACTCAATGTGCTGCAGCTGGCCAAGCAAGGCTCATCCTCGTCGACAATTGTACCGCCTCCCACTTTACTGTCGGTGGAACAAGATCGGGTATCGAGCGACTGTATACAAATTATCGCCGACCTGCAAGAAACTGGGCCCCAGAAGCTTTGATCCCTTCGCGCGAAGTAACTGGCGGCTCCCATTGGAACACCCTTCGAAATCGCGACGAGTTGACCTCAAGATTTCCGAGCAAACTCTGTGCCATGCTCGTTTGGCCTGTTAGATTCAATAATAAATTGAGAATTCCAACATCGACAGGCAACAATCGTGGCGAGAGCCCCATACCGTCGCGCAGCCACTTAACTGTATCAGCAGTACTTACAACATCCTCGTCGGCAACCGCGTACACGCCGGAGACATCACGGTCAGTTGCGCTTGACACTACTCGCACTAGCGCGTCCACCAGATTTTCGACGGCAATGAAACTGCGGCGGTTGTGGACATTCCCAAACGGCAGCGGTAGTTGCGTGGCCGCAAGTCGTTGCAGTCGCAGCCAATTACCTTTCGCATTTTTTCCGTACACTAATGGTGGCCGCAGCGAAACGCCTATGCGTCCTGATCGCGCAAAATTCGCGATATGTGCCTCGGCTGCCGATTTTGATAAACCGTAAGGTGTTGTTGCAGAGGGGGGGAACGACAGATCGTCAATGGGAATCTCGGTCGTATGATCAACAACAGCAAAGATGCTCGACAATAGCACAAAGAGCTTTACTCCGGAAGCGAAGGCTTGCTCGGCGAGACGTGCCGTACCCTCGTTGTTCACGGTGTCGAAATCACTGGCTGAGACGCCCGGCCCCGGCACTTGGCCGGCCATATGTATTACGATGCCGCAACCCTCTAGCGCTGCACTCCAGTCGGTGCGAGGACCGATTTCTCCGACAACTAGCGTTTTTACAGTCCTCCCAACTTCTGTCCTAGAGAATGATCGTCCCGCAAGAGTGAGCTCGCGGCCCTCTCGCTTCAACCTAGTCAACAAATGTCTTCCCACAAAGCCGCTGGTACCGGTAACCAGTATTCTATCCACTTCTCTGCTCCAACGCTCTCGATCTGTATGACGACTAGGCGAGGCAGTATCAGGGATGGGAGCCAGTTTACAAACATTACATGCTCGGATTACACCTCAGCGTAGTGTTGTATCCAACCCAACCCTAGCCGTTCGTAAGCGACCAACCAAGGCCGCCGTTGAGCTCTGTTTGTGTTGCGTCGGAACAGCTCGCAGCTCCGCGTGTCGTAGCAGCACACACGAGGCAATAGAACTCTCAAGTCGGCTGAACTCCAACTGCTTGAGAGTCGGAGAGCTCGGCAAGACTGCACCACACAGATCGTGCTAGGTGGCCAGCAGGAACCGTAGCTCTGGGTTGCAGCCAATAAATACAATGGATTTCTGCGGCCATAACGTTGATCGAAGTGTCCAGCTTGCCTAAGATAGCAGCAAGGGGTACACGCGTCTCAGCATTGAATCGGCTCGACAACATGTTGAATTTCTTCAAAGCCAGACGTCACAATATCTTGCGTCTTGGCAGTGTGACGCTTGACTTATTGATTGCGTCCGGCGCGTTCTTTGCCGCCTACGGTTCCGCCTACGGCTTCGAGCGCCTTGCAAGTGTGCCCGGCCTTCAAGAGAAAACGGCAGCCTTTACAGTCGTCTGCTGTATCTGCTTCATCATTTTCGGCGTCAGCAGAGGCTCGTGGCGTTATGTTTCGATCTCAGACCTGTTGGCCGTTATCAAAGCCGTTGTGGTAGCGGTCAGCATCTACACTATCAGCGCATTCCTGGTTTCACGCGGGCAGAATGTCCCCCGCAGCGTGCCGATCTTTTCCGCCCTGTTCCTGATCACTGGCCTGAGCGCGGTGCGGCTTGCCTATCGACTTTTCATGGATGTCAGTTGGAAAGACATGAAACCAGGTGTGAGCGCCTCTCTCAAGAGTAGAAAGGTTCTGCTTCTCGGAATAACACACAGTGCGGAGGGCTTTATTCGAAGCGTCAGACGAAATAGCGATAGCGATGTCTCGGTTGTGGGAATTTTCGATGACAACCAAGCCAAGCACTCGCGCCTTATCCATGGCGTAAAGGTTATCGGCGGCCTTGCAGACGTGAGGAACTACGTGGAGCGCCTCGATCGAAGGGGAATCAAGATTTCGGAGCTTATCGTCACTGAGAATAGACCCAGCCGCCAACGGTTAAGCGACATCCTTGAAACAGCGGCGGGCGTGGGGATGAAGGTGACCCGAATCCCCGACATGACTACGACCTCCTCGATCACCAGCGATCACCTCTTAAAGCCGAAGCCGATCGAACTCGAGGACCTTCTCGGCCGCCCCGAAGTATGCGCCGATTTAGGCGGGATAGCACAACTGATCAGCGGCCGCATCGTTCTAGCGACCGGCGCCGGCGGCTCGATCGGCTCGGAACTTTGCCGACAAATCGCGGGGTTCAACCCTCGGCAGTTGATCATTACCGATAATTCGGAATTCCACATCTACCTGCTCGACAAGCATTTGCGGCAAACCCATCCACACCTTCCGATCATCACGCAGATTGTCAATGTCCGGGAACCCAATCGCGTCGCCGATGTTTTCGGAAAGTACAAACCGGAGGTTGTATTTCACGCCGCCGCGCTCAAGCATGTACCGCTGGTAGAGGACAATCCGATCGAAGGCATAAAGACGAATGTCCTCGGGACACGCAACGTGGCCGATGCGGCGCTGGCCAACAAAGCCCATGCCTTCATCATGATCTCGACCGATAAAGCGGTGAATCCGACTAACGTTATGGGCGCTACCAAACGTGCGGCCGAGGCTTATTGCCAGTCCCTGGACGTGAGTTCGAACACCACTAGCTTTAAGACGGTGCGGTTCGGCAATGTGCTCGGGTCGAACGGCTCGGTCGTGCCGCGGTTTCAGGAACAAATAGCCGCTGGCGGCCCGGTAACGGTCACCCATCCCCATATAGTCCGATTCTTTATGACCATTCCGGAAGCGGTTCGGCTCGTGCTACATGCATCCGCACAGGCTCTGCGGGATCAGAACGAGCGCGGCAAGATCATGGTATTGGATATGGGCAAGCCGGTGCGGATCGTTGATCTGGCTGAACGGATGATCCAGTTGGCCGGCTACAAGCCGCATGTCGATATCGAGATTTCCTATGTCGGCCTACGTCCGGGCGAGAAACTTTTCGAGGAGCTCTTCGATCCGTCGGAAGTCCAAGATGGAAAGACCGAAGACGGCTACGTCATCGCCTCCCCGCGGTTCATCGACAAAACTCTTCTCCACAATATCCTAAGCGGCTTGGAAGCAGCGGTCGAGCGCGAAGACGCGAAGCGCGCCGTCGAGCTTCTGTCGCATGTTGTTCCTGAGTATGTACAAGAGGTAGAACCAAACCTTCCCGATGCAATCGGTGAGGCAGCTGCGGAAGTCGAAAGCTGATTTTTGAGAAGCTTTCGCTTTTGTTGCCTTCCCCTGTTCAAGGACATTCTGAACTACAGCTCTGCTGCCGAAACGTGTTAGGCTATTGGGGACCAGATTAGTCAACACGGACGCCAGCTTATGTTGATCATCTGTTTGGTGTTTGATGCGCAGATGCGCAAGTCGGAAGCAGAAATATCCCGAGTGGGAATATTGATCCGAGCGGTCGAACAAGCGGGACTTAGAATTTGAAGAGAATGTTTGACGTTGTCGGTGCGGCTTTCGGGCTGCTCCTTGCATCCTTGGTGATTCTCGTTCTTGTTTTGAAGATCCGGTGCCAATCGGACGGCCCCGGCATCTTCTCGCAAGACCGCATAGGACAAAATGGAAAGCTCTTTCGATGCTACAAGCTAAGAACCATGCAAACCGGGACACCTGATGTTCCGACCCATCATGCCTCCATCACGCAAATCACTCCACTTGGTATTTACTTGCGAAAAACCAAACTCGACGAGCTGCCACAGCTCTGGAATGTGCTCAGGGGGGAAATGAGCTTTGTAGGCCCCCGCCCTTCCCTACCCACGCAATCTGTGCTGATCAAAGAACGCGAGAAGAGAGGTGTTCTCTCTTTACGTCCTGGTATTACGGGACTAGCACAAATCAACAGCATTGACATGTCAGATCCCGTTCTCCTCGCCGAGAAGGACGCAGAATATTTGCGAGATAGAAGTTTTGGACTCGACTTGCAAATACTTTTCCGCACAATTTTTTCGGGTGCAGGCAGTGGAGATCGCGTTCGCAGCTGATCGCTTCTCGAATCTCGGGGTGATCTAGATGTTCAGTCCCGGCATTTGCTGGAGCGGATTTAGCCTGAAACGTTCAGGCTGCGATGTCCAGG
>NZ_JBLLVA010000005.1:0-213835 GCF_047739745.1 Borborobacter xinjiangensis
GTCGACCTCCATGATCTCCAGAGGCTTGCCGGCTCCAACGGCAACGGCGGCACGGGTTTTCATTAGCAAACTCCCAAAAGCTCTTGAAATTCGGCGGCAAACTTTCAGGTTTTGAACGCCCGATCAACCCCGGACGAAGGAATGACGCATTTGGTCACACAGCCTTTGTCTCTCATGGCGCGCAACCTGGCTTGCCGGGTTCTTTGAAATTGCTGGTCGCCGGCTTGAGCCGCGGCCTTTAACTCCATACAACAGAACGGCCATTGCGGGAAAAATGTTTCCATGTTCACCAAGATCCTGATCGCCAACCGTGGCGAAATCGCCTGCCGCATCATCAAGACAGCACGGAAGATGGGAATAGCGACGGTTGCGGTCCATTCGGACGCCGACCGCAACGCCATGCATGTAGAAATGGCCGACGAGGCGGTCCATATCGGCCCGGCTGCGGCCGCGCAAAGCTATCTGGTGCCCGAAAAGATCATCGAGGCGTGCAAGCTCACCGGCGCCCAGGCCGTGCATCCGGGCTACGGCTTCCTCTCCGAACGGGCGAGCTTCTGCGAGGAACTGGAAAAGGAGGGCATCGTCTTCATCGGGCCGAAGCCCAAGGCCATCCGCGCGATGGGTGACAAGATAGAATCCAAGAAGTTCGCCAACGCCGCCAAGGTCAGCACCGTGCCGGGCTTTCTTGGCGAGATCGAGAATGCCGAGCATGCCGAAACCATTGCCGGCGAAATCGGCTATCCGGTAATGATCAAGGCGTCGGCCGGCGGCGGCGGCAAGGGCATGCGCATCGCCTGGTCCAAGGCCGAAGTGCGCGACGGCTTCGAGCGCGCGCGTTCGGAGGCGAAAAGCTCGTTCGGCGACGACCGCGTCTTCATCGAGAAGTTCATCGTCGATCCACGCCACATCGAAATCCAGGTGCTGGCCGACGCGCATGGCAACTGCATCTATCTCGGTGAGCGCGAATGCTCGATCCAGCGCCGCAACCAGAAGGTGGTCGAGGAGGCGCCTTCGCCCTTTCTCGACGAGAGCACCCGCAAGGCGATGGGCAAGCAGGCGGTGGCGCTTGCCAAGGCCGTGGACTACCAAAGCGCCGGCACGGTCGAATTCATCGTCGACAATGAGAAGAACTTCTACTTCCTTGAAATGAATACGCGATTGCAAGTCGAACATCCGGTGACGGAGCTGGTCACCGGCATCGACCTGGTCGAGCAGATGATTCGCGTTGCCGCCGGCGAGAAGCTGGCGATCAAGCAGGCAGACGTTAAGCTGAACGGCTGGGCGGTCGAGAGCCGCCTCTACGCCGAGGATCCGTACCGCAATTTCCTGCCCTCGATCGGCCGCCTGACGCGCTATCGCCCGCCCGAGGAGGGGCGCTTCGGCGATATCGTCGTCCGCAACGACACCGGGGTCACCGAGGGTTCGGAAATCTCGATGTTCTACGATCCGATGATCGCCAAGCTCTGCACCTGGGCGCCGTCGCGAATGGCGGCGATCGATGCCATGTCGGATGCGCTCGACAATTTCGTGGTCGACGGCATCGAGCACAACATTCCTTTTCTCGCTTCGCTGATGCAGCATCCGCGCTGGCGGGAAGGGCGGCTCTCCACCGCTTTCATCGCCGAGGAATATCCCGATGGTTTTTCGACGATCCTGCCCGACGCGGAGGACCGGTCGGTTCTGGCGGCGATCGCCACCGCCGTCGAACTGCTGCGGCGGGATCGGCTTGATCGCTTGACCGGTCGGCTGGCTCCGCATTCCGGCCTGCTGAAACCGGATTGGGTGGTGTGGCTCGGAGACGACTATATTCCGGTTTCGATCGGCGAGGGCATGGTCTCGATCCCGATGGAGATCGATTTGTCCGTCGCCGGCAGTGAGCCGATGACCGTCCGCTCCGACTGGCGACCGGGCGAAATTCTCTGGCATGGAACCATCGGCGGGCGCCATGTTTCGGCGCAAGTCCGACCCATCGAAAATGGCGCCCGGATCGCCTGGAAGGGCATGTCGGTTACCGCGCGCGCCATGCTGCCCCGCATCGCCGAACTCGACCGCCTGATGCTCGCCAAGACGGCGCCGGATACGTCGAAACTGCTGCTTTGCCCGATGCCTGGTCTGGTGGTTTCAATCGCCGTCATCGTCGGCCAGGAGGTGAAGGCCGGCGAAACGCTCGCCGTGGTCGAGGCGATGAAGATGGAAAACGTGCTGCGCGCCGATCGCGACGTCACCATCGAGGCAATCAACGCCAAGCCGGGGGAAAGCCTCGCGGTCGATGCGGTGATCATGGAATTCGCGTGAGCGGGTCTCAGGGCGATCGCAAATTGGCACCTTTTCCTTGCTCGTGACATTCCCGAGGAGAGCTCAACAACCGGCGGCCGATGCGTTATTTAGCTGACGATTATCGCTTTGTGCGCTGGACGGGGCTCTGCTGTTTCCGGAAAATGACTTTGAACACGGAGATTCTCGGCCTGAGCATCTCGACACTCGATGGACGAAAGGTTGGGCGGTCATGAACAGGCTTGCGCCGACGAATGGGGCTCTCGCTATGGAGCAAAACGCCGGGCGAAGCTTCATCCACTTGCGCGTCCATTCCGCCTATTCTCTGCTCGAAGGGGCTCTGCCCGTCGGCAAGATCATTGCCCATGCCGTCAAGGACGAAGCGCCGGCAATCGCCATCACCGACACAAACAATCTGTTCGGCGCGCTCGAGTTCTCGCAGAAAACGGTGAAGGATGGCGTGCAACCGCTGATCGGCTGCCAGGCGGACCTGATCTTCAACGGCGAGGCAGACAACTCCTCGCGCGGCATGGGCCAACGCAGGCAGGGTGCCGAGCTCCAGCCGGTGGTGCTCATTGCCGCGACGGAAGAAGGCTATGCCAATCTCGTGCGGCTCGTCAGCCGATCCTATCTGGAAACGCCGCCCGGCGAGGCGGTGCGGATCACCGCCGCGTGGCTGCGGGGGCTGTCCGGCGGGCTGATTTGCCTGACCGGCGGACCGCGCGGGCCGATCGGCGCGGCACTCAAGGCAAATCACGCCGATCTCGCCGAAACACGCCTGGAAGTACTGAAAGACCTTTTCGGCGATCGGCTCTATGTCGAACTGGAGCGCCTCGGCGGCTATGATCGCGGCCTCGAAGCAGCGACCATCGATCTGGCCTATCGTCATCAGCTTCCGCTTGTCGCCACCAACGAGGCGTTCTTTCCGGCTCGCGACGACTACGAGGCGCATGATGCGTTGGTCGCCATCGCCGAAGGCTCTGTGATCGCGTCCGACGACCGCCGGCGCCTTTCGCCCGACAACTATCTGAAAAGCCAAGCCGAAATGTCGGCGCTTTTCGCTGACATTCCCGAGGCGCTCGACAATACGGTCGAGATCGCCATGCGCTGTTCCTATTATCCGAAGAAGCGCTCGCCGATCCTGCCGCATTTCACCGGCGATGCCACCAACCCTGAAGCCGCACAGAAGGCGGAGGCCGATGAACTGCGCCGCCAGGCGCGAGAGGGCCTGCAGCGTCGTTTCGAGACCGCCGGGCTGACCGAGGGATTCACCGAAGGCCAATATGTCGAAAGGCTGGAATTCGAGCTCGGCGTCATCGAGCGCATGAAGTTCCCCGGCTATTTCCTCATCGTCTCCGACTTCATCAAATGGGCCAAGGCGCATGACATTCCGGTCGGGCCGGGGCGCGGCTCAGGCGCCGGCTCGCTGGTCGCCTATGCGCTGACCATCACCGACATCGACCCGTTGCGTTTCTCGCTGCTGTTCGAGCGCTTCCTTAACCCCGACCGCGTGTCGATGCCCGACTTCGACATCGACTTCTGCCAGGACCGGCGCGAGGAAGTCATCCGCTATGTGCAAAGCCGCTACGGGCGCGATCAGGTCGGCCAGATCATCACCTTCGGTACGCTTCAGGCGCGCGCCGTTCTGCGCGATGTCGGCCGCGTGCTTCAGATGCCCTATGGCCAGGTCGACAGGCTGTGCAAGATGGTGCCGCAGAACCCGGCGCACCCGGTTTCCCTTGCCCAGGCGATCGAGGGCGAGCCGCGTTTTGCCGAGGAGGTTGAGAAGGAGCCGATCGTCCAAACCCTGCTCGACATGGCGCAAAAGCTGGAAGGGCTCTATCGCCATGCCTCGACCCATGCCGCTGGCATCGTCATCGGCGACCGACCACTGTCGGAGCTCGTGCCGATGTACCGCGATCCGCGCTCCGACATGCCGGTCACCCAATTCAACATGAAAATGGTCGAAGATGCCGGGTTGGTGAAGTTCGACTTCCTCGGCCTGAAGACGCTGACCGTGCTCGACAAGGCTGTGCGCCTCATCCGCCGCCGCGGCATCGAGATCGACCTGGCCCGCATTCCGCTCGACGACCAGAAGACCTATGCCATGCTGTCGCGCGGCGAGACGGTCGGCATCTTCCAGGTTGAAAGCGCCGGCATGCGCAAGGCGCTGATCGGCATGAAGCCCGACCGCATCGAAGACGTCATCGCACTGGTGGCGCTCTACCGGCCGGGGCCGATGGAGAACATCCCCACCTACAACGCGCGCAAGCATGGCGAGGAGGAGATCGCCTCGATCCATCCCAAGATCGATCATCTGGTCAAGGAGACCCAAGGGGTCATCGTCTACCAGGAACAGGTGATGCAGATCGCCCAGGAGCTTGCCGGCTATTCGCTTGGCGAAGCCGACCTGTTGCGCCGCGCCATGGGCAAGAAGATCCGCGCCGAGATGGACAAGCAGCGCGAGCGTTTCGTTTCCGGCGCGGTCGAACGCGGGGTGAGCAAGCCGCAGGCCGATTTCATCTTCGATCTGCTGGCGAAATTCGCCGACTACGGCTTCAATAAAAGCCACGCGGCGGCCTATGCGGTGGTGTCCTATCAGACGGCCTATCTCAAGGCGCATTACCCGGTCGAATTCCTCGCCGCGTCGATGACGCTCGACATGTCCAATACCGACAAGCTCGCCGATTTCCGCCAGGATGCGCTGCGCCTCGGCATCGATGTGGTCGCGCCTTCGGTGATGACGTCGTTCCGCGATTTCGAGGTCGGCGAAAACCGCATTTTCTATTCGCTGGCAGCCCTCAAGGGCGTCGGCGAGGCAGCAGTCGACCATATTGTCGCCGTGCGTGGCGAAAAGCCGTTCGCCAGCCTTGCCGATTTCTGCGAGCGGATCGATCCGAAGATTGTCGGCAAGCGTGTGTTCGAGAGCCTGATCATGGCCGGGGCTTTCGATTGTTTCGGCCACGAACGCGCGGCGCTGATGGCTGGCGTCGAGCGCATGATGGGCATGGCGTCGCGTGCTCAGGAAAATGCCGCTTCGGGCCAGGTGGACATATTCGGCAGCGCCTTCAGCGGCCAGACCCAGACGCTGCATCTGCCGGCGGCCGACCCCTGGCTGCCTGCCGAAAGGCTTCACCGCGAGTTCCAGGTCGTTGGCTTCTACCTGTCGGCCCATCCGCTCGACGAATACAAGGCCGCGCTCGAGAAGATGCGCGTGCAAAGCTGGAGCAGGTTTTCGGCGGCCGTCAAGGGCGGGGCTACCGCCGGGCGTCTTGCCGGCACCGTAACTTCCAAGCAGGAGCGCAAGACCCGCACCGGCAACAAAATGGGCGTGGTGGCGCTCTCCGACACCACCGGCCAGTATGAGGCCGTGCTGTTTTCGGAAGGTCTGGCGCAGTATCGCGACCTCCTCGAGGCGGGGCGTTCGGTGGTCATCACCGTTGCTGCGGAAGACCGGCCGGAAGGCATCAATCTTCGCATCCAGACGGTGCATTCGCTGGAAGACGAGGCAAGCCGCATACAAACCGCTTTGCGGGTCTATCTGCGCGACCCGTCACCGCTTGGCACGCTGGCCGGGCAATTGGCGGCGAAGGGAGACGGACAGGTGAGTTTCGTGGTAATCAAGGATGGTGCTCAGGGCGAGGTCGAGATCGAACTGCCCAACCGCTACCGCATCTCACCGCAGATCGCCTCCGCCATGCGCGCGGTGCCCGGCGTGGTGGAAGTGGAACTGGTGTGATCGGCAACCGCCGTATGCGCAGGGCTTGACCCCAGGCGAGCTGCGGTCTCGAGCCTTACAACGTTCTGGATTTTTCGCTGCACAGCGAACCAACTCCTTGAGCAATTTCACTCCACGATTTTCCAGTAGGCATCCTTGCGGATCACCTTGCCGTTTCGAAACGTGTAGAAGTCGCAGCCTCGAACCTCCTTTCGCACCCCGTCACGAGTGGTGCCTGTCAGGGTCCATTTCGAAATTCCGGTATTGGCGGCCGCATCGATAAAATGCTCGTCGTCGCCATAGTGGACGTCGGGCAAGCCTTCAAAGCGTGTCGCCAATGCTGCTCGTACGTCTCGTTTGCCCTCGAACCGAGAACCCCAGGGCTCGCTTCCCCTTGGCATCTCCAGGACGCAATCGTCGGAAAAGAACGCCATGATGCGATCAAGATCGTGAGCGTTGAAGGCTGCACATATCTCCGTCAGTGTCGATCGAATGTCCATTGGCCACCTCCTCGGGTCGGAGTTTGGATTCGTTCTTGCGCTTCGATATCCGGAACCGGTCGCCAGAGCCCCGGCCGGTCCCGGCGGTGCCTCGACGCGCTTGCTTGGCGAAACCGATCTTACACCGAACCACATTCAGTTTCCTAACGCGGCCAGCCTTGGGTCAATTCACGACGGGAGGTTGCCATCGGCGTTCACACCGTCGCCCATCCGCCGCTTCGTCATCCTCGAGGCGCAGCGAGACATGGGAACGATCTACATCGGTGTTACCAATGCTCTCGGCTGCGGCGTGCCGGAGCACAAGTCCGGCGCCGGCTCGCGCTTCACCGCCCGCTACCGCGTGCATTGGCTCGCCTGGTACGAGGAGCATGTCGAGGGCTGCGCAGCGGTCGATAACAATGACCGGGCGCGCTACCGTCCGCCACTCAACTCCGTTCCCACGGATGCTGGACTTCGGGTCCGTCCTCCTCATCCGGGCGGGCAGGGCGGCCACGATGGCCCCTGCCGAAGGTGTATCCGGTTTCCACCGCCTTGTTCCCGAACTTCTGCCGCAAGGCGTCGATGGCGCCTTCGGCCAGCGCGCGCTTGCGTGAGCCTGTATCGACGAGGTCCGGCGGGTCAGCCTTGTCGGCGTCGGAAATGTCGCTGACGCCGATGCCGAGCAACCGATATTTGGTGCCGTCGGTTTCCCTCTCCAGCAGTTGGAGCCCGGTCGAGAAAATCCGGTCGGCAAGCCGCGTCGGATCGGCAAGCCGGCGGTTTCGCGTGCGGATCTTGAAGTCCTGCGTCTTGAGCTTCAGCACCACGGTGCGGCCCGCAAGGCCGGAGCGTTTCAGGCGCGCCGAAACCTTTTCCGACAGCGCGCGCAGGATCGGCACCAGATCGGCAGCGGATGCGAGATCGGTGTCGAACGTCGTTTCCGCCGACACGCTCTTGGCGTCGTGATCGGGCTGAACGATCCGGTCATCTTCGCCGTGCGACAGCCGATAGAGCCTGTTGCCCATCGTTCCATATCGGCGCATTAGTTCGGCGCGCTCCATGCCTTGAATCTGGCCTATCGTCTTGATGCCGTCGCGCTCGAGCGTCGCGGCAAAAGCCTTGCCGACTCCCCAGATCAAGGTCACCGGCTGCACGGCAAGGAAGCCAATTGCTTCCGCCTCGCCGATCACGGAAAAGCCGCGCGGCTTGCGAAAGTCGGAGGCGACCTTGGCCAGGAACTTGCAATAGGACAGCCCGACCGAAACGGTGATGCCGATCTCCTTTTCGACGGCTTGCGCGAATCGCGCCAGCACGAGCGCGGGCGGACGGCCATGCAGGCGATCGGTTCCAGCGAGATCGATGAATGCCTCATCAATCGAGATTGGCTCGACCAGCGGCGACAGCGTCTGCATCATGGTGCGGATTTCGCGGCCGACGCGGACGTATTTTTCCATGTCGGGCTTGATGACCACCGCTTCGGGACAGGCTTCCAGTGCCTTGAACATCGGCATGGCCGAACGTACGCCATTGATTCGGGCGATATAGCAGGCGGTCGAGACGACACCGCGCTTGCCGCCGCCGATGATGACGGGCTTGTCCTTAAGTTCGGGATTGTCGCGCTTTTCCACGGCGGCATAGAAGGCATCGCAGTCGATATGCGCGACATGCAGGCGGTAAAGCTCCGGATGCCGCGCAAGCCGGGGGCTTCCGCACGCTTCGCAACGCTTCGCGGTGCTGCGCTGGAGGGTCAGGCAGTCGCGGCAAAAACCGTGGCTTGGGTCGTTGGCGGGCGTGACCATGGCTGCGAACGTAGGAGGAACATTGAGCATAGGACAGCCGCCCGCCACTCACAAGCCGGGGCACACTGAATCATGCGCGATGGCCTGCCGCGTGCAAAGGCGTCGCTTGCGCATGGCGCAATTAGTGGCAAAGCCCGCGCCATCCGAACGATCGACAACCCTTGAAAGGCAATCGGCGACATCTGTGCACTCTACACGCCAGCAGAATGCCAAAACTACTTCAAAGCGTCGGATACATTCTGAATGCACGATGCTCTAAGGCTTACTACGTTCATTGAAGCCATCACCGGGCATCCGTAGCGCAACTGGCGCAGGCAGATGGGATGCCAGGTCTCGTAACATCGCGGCTAAAAAGTTCTCACCGAGAATCACCCGGGCGCTCGGCAGTCAGGAAATCCGATCGAACCCACTCGGCAAATTCACCTTTGTGAATTCCATTCTCCTTCGTGCAGTCGCGGCGGCCCGAATCGACGAAGGCAGAACGGCCATCATTGCAACCGGCAGAATAGTAGCCGGAGACCTGGGACCATCCATTTACCGTCCGATAAACGGTAACGGACTCGCCCATGAAAAAGCGTCCCACGATCCCGCACTCAATCGAGGGACAGGTTCGTCTCTTGTTGCTTTCGCTGTCGATCCACATACGGCTCTGCGCGTCAGCGGGTAGAACAGCTAGAAAAAGCGCCAAACCACCAAGGGCGCACTCGAGGATTGACCTGAAATTGAATGTCAAAGGCTGCTCCGTATTTTCAAAGCAGAACCCAGCAACAACAGCGGCCTCCCGCCAGAACGGGAGGCCAAGGGCAATTATCCACCGGTGACGACGGGTTCGCCCGTAGGCGCGGGGAGGCTGTCCATTGCAACCAGTTCCTCGGCACAAAGATCAGCCGTGCCTGGAATGCTCTTTTCCATGCCAGTCAATTTCGCCCAGCCGCCTTCCTCGACGAAACTGTCACGTTCCCACGAAGAGGTTTCTTTTAGAGCGGCGAGCTTTGCAGCAGCATCCTCCGCCTCCACGAACTTTTGGACGCAAAGGGATGCCGCCAGTTCAATGCGGGCATCCTTGGCTGCTTTTTCGGCCATTACGGCGGCCGTTCCACCGGTCGTCCATCCGCCGGCGGTAAAGCCGAGTATCATCGTGGCAACCGCTGCGCCGATGACGGACCATATCCACAAAGTCTTTGAAGGACGATATTTTTCCCAGCGCTCTGAAAGGCTCTCTGTTTGAGACATAAGCTCTTTCCTTCTTTTTGACATTACGAAATATGTCGTGAGGTAACATTTCGAGACTACCATATGTGTCGACTTTTTGAACCCCTAACAATCAGTCCGTGCTGCGATCCGCCTGTAGACAAGCAGAAGTAGGAGCCCCGCGAATCATTTGGTGGATTCTCGTTCGAGACATTCTTGGGAGACTGCCCAAGCTTTTTCCGCGCTGACCTGGAACAGCGCATCTCCATTTCCCCGTTGAAGCCATCAACGGCATCGGCTAAGAGACCGTTGGCTGGATGAATATCCGGCTGGGATTTTCTGAAGCGGCGGCTGTCGTTTCAGGCAGGCACCCGTAGCTCAGCTGGATAGAGCGCTGCCCTCCGAAGGCAGAGGTCACACGTTCGAATCGTGTCGGGTGCGCCATTTCTCCATTCGGACAAAGATGGGAACTTCCACGGGTTTTGATGCACCGCGCGCCCGTTACATGGTGCGCGCTACACGTCGTGAAACGCGGCCGCATCATCGTCATTCCGCCCGACTTAGCGCCCCCCATACCTCCGAGAAATCCACGGGCTTTTCAACAGGAATGCAAATGCCCATCGAAACCGACGCAGCAGCCCTGAAGAGGCCTCTTCACCTATTGCTTCGGTTTTTCGATGCTGCGGGGATCGTCTTTGCGGTCAGTCTGCTTCGCAAGCGCGTCGGCTTGCGTCTCGGTGGAATAAGGTGAGGCCTGGCCCTTACCCAGATCGCCGCTGTCCGCCACCCGGCCATGTCTGCCGGATTCGGCGCTGGCATTCCGGTTGGGGGACGGTGAGGTCTCCGCCGCCTTCCAAACCTCCTTCGGATCGGACATATCCTTGGCGTTCGGGTTGGCCTTTCTTCTCTCGTGGACAGTGTCTGTACCTGTGGTCTTGGAAATCTCGGCGTCTTTTCCGGTCTCTTGTCATCTCAGCCTCCTTACGCAGCAATCAGTTTTTGCCGCGGTGCGGATCCTTGCCCGCCGCCTGGCTGCTCCTCTTCGATTGTTCATCTTTCTTCGACTGATCGCCGCCGCAATTGCCGCCATGGGTGCCTTCGGGCTTTTTAGCGGTCTTTCCGTCCTTCAGATTCGTGGCCATCTCGCATCTCCGATTGTGCTGCCAATCTGACAGCCTGATCTCCGTCAAACGGAACAATAGGCGGCGAGGTTCCTATGCCTTGACGCGTGGCCATGGCGAAATTGGGCGCAAATCTTTCTTTGACATCGCGAATCGCTGACGCTAACCTTTGATCGTCGCGTGGGTATAAGCGTCAAAATCCCGTACCTTACCGGGAGATAATTGCTCACCGTTGGGAAACCAATGAGTTGAGTGCGCTCACGCCAATTGCTTCTCGACTCAAAGATTCCGAACGCCGCGACTCGTGACGCGGCCAAACGCGCCGGCACAGCGACGCAAAGATTGCTGACCGGATCACGTCTGGACCGCCCGTGGAGGATGGTGCGGCTGCACCACAATGGGAGGAAAACAATGCGCGGATCTTTTCGCGTGGTCCTCGCGGCAGTGCTTGTCGCGTTCACGCTTCCTGCAACGGCCCAGAATTTGACCAAGGTGCGCTTCATCCACGAATGGCGCTTCGAGGGCCATGTCGCTCCGTTCCTCGTCGCCCTGGACAAGGGCTACTACAAGGAGGAAGGCCTCGACGTGACCATCGATCCCGGCACCGGCAGCGTCGACGGCATCAACCGGATCGCGGCCGGAACCTATGACATCGGTCAGATGGATCTGAACGCGCTGATCAAATATCGCGACGCCAAGGAGGCGACGCAGGTGAAGGCGGTGCTCATCACCTACAACTCGCCGCCCTTTGCCATACTGACGCTGAAGAAGAACAACATCGCCAGCCCCAAGGACCTGGAGGGCAAGATCCTCGGCGCTCCTGCCGCCGATGCGGCTTACGCGCATTGGCCAATCCTGGCCGAGCTCAACAACGTCGATAGCTCCAAGGTGAAGATCGAGAATGTCGGCTTTCCGGTGCGCGAGGCGCTACTGGCCCAAGGACAGGTCGATGCGGTGACCGCCTTCAGCAGCAACCTTCTGGGTGTCAAGGCGGCGGGCGTACCGGAAGAGGAGGCCGGCATGCTGCTGATGCGTGATTTCGGCCTCGACCTTTATGGCAGCGCGCTGATGGTCAACCCGACCTTCATGCAGAACAATCCCGAGGCGGTGAAGGGCTTCGTCCGGGCGACCATTCGAGGCTTCTTCGATGCTTTCGCCGATCCCGAAGGTGCGATTGAAAGCATTCTCAAGCACAATCCGGTGGCCAAGACCGACATCGAACTCGAGCGGCTGAAGCTGGTCACCAAGCTAAGCTTTCTTACCGATGATGTGCGCCAGAACGGCTTCGGCGATGCCGACGTGGAACGTCTCTCAAGGTCCATCGACCAATTGGGCATAGCTTTCGATTTCAAGAACAAGCCGGCAGCAACGGATGTCTTCACCTCGGAGTTCCTGCCGCCGAAGGAAGAGCGAATGGTCAAGTGACCATCGCAGAAAGGCAACGGCTCACCCGAACAGCGACCCTACACAGGATCGGATAAATGGCACAGACTGACATTGCACAGACGCAAAGCAACCCGGCCTTGCCGGAAAAATGGAGACCGGACTGGGGCCGGCACGTCGAGACGATCGTCTCACCGGTGCTGTTCACAATCGGCGTATTCGTGGTCTGGGAGGTGGTCTGCCGCGTTTTCAGCGTGCCGGAGGCCATCCTGCCGACCGCTTCGGCCACCTTCAAGGCGCTTTGGGAGTTTCGCGGCGTCCTTTGGGACAATGCGATCGTGACCTTGTGGACCACGCTGGTCGGCTTTGCCCTGGCGATCGTGGTCGGCCTTTTGCTGGGCGTGGCTGTCGGCTGGCATCGGGCGGTCTATTCCGCCGTCTATCCGGTGCTGATCGCCTTCAACTCGATCCCGAAGGTTGCGGTGGTGCCGGTGCTGATCCTTTGGTTCGGGCTCGGAACGGTTCCCGCTATCCTGACTGCCTTCCTGATTTCGTTTTTTCCCATCGTCGTCAACGTCGCGACCGGCCTGGCGACAGTCGAGCCGGAGCTGGAGGATGTGCTGCGCGCGCTCGGCGCGAAGAAATTCGAGGTCATGCGCAAGGTGGGCGTGCCGCGCTCGCTGCCGCATTTCTTCGGCTCGCTCAAGATCGCCATAACGCTGGCCTTCATCGGTGCGGTTGTTGCCGAAACCTCGGGCGCGAGCGTCGGCCTTGGCAAGTTGATGCTTGATGCGCAGGCAGCTTTCCAGGTGCCGATCATTTTCGCCGCTCTTCTGGTGCTGTCGGCGCTCGGCATCCTGCTCTACGCCATCACCGCGCTGATCGAGCAGCGATACACCGGTTGGGCGCACCGTTCGCAAACCCGCTGAGTTGGCAACTTCGTGCAAATTTCCAGGAGATGACCGGCCTTCAGCGCCGGGGGAGGAGAAGAAAATGGCCGCACGAGACTCAAATCTCGCCTTGAAATGGCCGGTTGACGAGGGCGACGCGCAGGCGCAGCCGACGAACCCCTTTGTCAGCATCAGCGATGTAAACCTCACTTATGGTGGCCCCGGCGGCGTGCTCGCCGTCGAGAAGCTGACCATGACAGTGAGGGAGGGAGAATTCGCCGCCGTCGTCGGACCGTCCGGCTGCGGAAAATCCACGCTGATGAAGCTCACCACCGGATTGGTGATACCGCAAGTCGGGCAGATCGCGGTAAAGGACAAGCCGGTGACCGGACCGCTCAACATCGTCGGAATGGCCTTCCAGAACCCGTCGCTGCTGCCCTGGCGTACGACGCTCGACAATGTCATGCTGCCGCTGGAAATCGTCTCGCCGCACCGGGAGCGGCTGAAGAAGAACCGAGACGAGTATCGCGCCAAGGCGGAAGCGATGCTCGAGCTGGTCGGCCTGAAGGGCTTTGGCCAGAAATTTCCCTGGCAACTGTCCGGCGGCATGCAGCAGCGCGCCAATCTTTGCCGTGCGCTCATCCATGAGCCGGGATTGCTGATGCTGGACGAGCCGTTCGGCGCGCTCGACGCCTTCACCCGCGAGGAACTGTGGGGCGTCATCCGCGACCTGCATCAAGCCAAGCGCTTCACCGTCATCCTGGTGACTCACGATTTGCGCGAGGCGGTCTATCTGGCGGATCGGGTGTTCGTAATGAGCGCGCGGCCGGGCAGGGTGCTCCTGGAGCGCGAAGTCGGCTTCCCGCGTCCGCGGCCGATCGAGGTGACCTACAGTTCCGAGTTCAACGACGTCGTTCACGAACTGCGCGAAAAGATTGCGGAGGCACGAGCCGACACCCCGCAGATAGGGGCGAAGAACTAGGGCCTGACCTCGGATTAACCGCCGGCGCGGCAGATCGATCTTTGCTGCGTCGACGGGAAGAATGTTCCCCAATTGGGGCTTCGGAAAGTAACTCCGAAGTCAACGTGAAATTCATGTCGCAAACATGGATGAATATAAACTGACATTCGGAAATTATTTTATATTCTTATGAAAGGAGGGCTTTCTTTCGATCTTCGAATGTTCTAGGAATCTCTTATTGTCAGTAGAAGCGCAAACCGAATTACGGTCGCGTAGCACGCGAGAAATTCCGGTCGGGAATTGCTGGCAAGCGATCAAGTAAATCGCGCCCGACAGTGCTTCTAATCGTCACCTCACGAACACCGTCGGTCGCAGTGGTCTCTCCACGCACGGGAAACCGTGTCGACGGAGCGTTGCCAACTTTGGAGACAACTGATGATAATCGATCTTAGCTGCTATCCCACCAAGGTGGTCGACCTGGCGTGGCGGCATGATGGGGACCCGTTCACCGGCGAGCGCTTGCTGAAGATGATGGACGGACCGTTCCATGTGAACGGCAAGCCACGCCGCATCGACAAGGCATTCATCCAACCGCCGCAGGGAAACACCATTTACACCGATGGCTATGGCGACCTGACGGGCAAGGAAGCCATTCGCGACTACATGGCCTACACCGTCGAACTGGTGCAGAAATATCCCGACCGCTTCCTTGGTTGTTTCGTCTACAACCCGCGCTACGGCACGCAGAACGGCGCCGAGGAAATCGAGCATCACGTGAAGGAATACGGCTTCAAGATGGTGCAGTTCCAGGCGAACATGCACGCTTACCGGCCTGACCGTGCGCTGGATTGGCTGCGGCCGGCGCTGCGCAAATGCGCCGATCTTGGTCTGCTGGTGAAGCTTCACACCGGCGACGGTCCTTACAGCATCCCGACCGAGTTCTATCCGATCATCCGCGAATTTCCGTCGGTCAACTTCATCCTCGGCCATTTCGGCGTGCAAACGGGCGGCGTCTACTGCTTCGAACCGTTCCAGATGGCGATGGATGCGCCCAACATCTACTGCGAGTCGGGCTGGTGCCTGCAGTCGCGCATCGTCGAGTTCGCCAAGGAGTTGCCCAAGCACAAGATCCTGTTCGGCTCCGACACGCCGCCCAACGAACCCGGCATGTGGCTGCGACTGCTGGAAGTGCTGTGTCATGAACCGCCGCAGGGGCTGAACCTCGATGAGGATACGCTCGAAGACTACTTCGGCAACAACGTCGCCCGCATGATCGGCATCGAGCCGACGCCGCCGCCGCGCAGCATGGAAGAGGCGCAGGCCCGTCTGAAGGACACCTACGCCAGCCTTCAGCCGGCTTGACGCGCGCGCCCCGTGCTTACTCAGGAATTCGGAGACCAGAAATGATTATCGATACCCATCTTCATCCGACCAATCTGGTCGATGAGGCCTGGCGCCACACCGGAACGCCATTCAACGGCGAGCGCATGCTCAAGCTGATGGATGGACCCTATATGATCAACGGCAAGCCGCGCCGCATCGACATGGGCTTCATCCAACCGCCGCCCGGCAATACCGGCTATCGCGACGGCAACCGCATGGGACGCGAGGGCATTCGCGACTACATGTCCTACATTGCCGAGCTGTGCCAGAAATACCCGGATCGCTTCATCGGCAACTTCACCTACAACCCCCGCTGGGGCCCGGAAAACGGCGCGGCGGAGCTGGAATTCCACGTCAAGGAATACGGCTTCAAGATGCTGAAGCTGCACGCCAACATGCATGGCTACCGGCCGGACCGGGCGCTCGACTGGCTGCGCCCTGCCATGAAGAAATGCGCCGAGCTCGGCGTCGTCGTGCTGATCCATACCGGCGACGGGCCTTATACGATCCCGACCATGTTCTACCCGATCATCCGGGAGTTCCCGATGGTCAACTTCATCATCGGGCATTTCGGCATCCAGACCGGCGGCAACTACTCGTTCGAGTCGTTCTGGATGGCGATGGATACACCCAATGTCTATTGCGAATCCGGCTGGTGCTTCCAGTCGCGCATTGTCGAATTCGCCAAGGAACTGCCCAAGGACAAGATCGTCTTCGGCACCGATTCCCCGCCGAACGAGCCCGGCATGTGGCTGCGCGAGCTTGAAGTGCTCTGCCACGAGCCACCGCAGGGCCTCGGGCTCTCGGAAGACGATCTCGAAGGCTATCTTGGCAACAACATCGCCAAACTGGTCGGGATCGATCCCACCCCTCCGCCTCGGACTATGGAAGAGGCGAAGGCGCGTCTGACGGATACCTATGCGGGTGTCAGGCGTGGCGCCGGTCAGGCCGTTCCCGCCTGACGCCGGCTGGCGGCGGCCTGGGCCTGGCCGCCGCCTTTCTTGTTACTCAAGCAGACTTTCGAGGCAGGAGCGCCACGATGGATAAGGCAGTTCGCTATGGTGGACAGGATTTTCGGCAGTTCCTGACCGAGTACCGGAGCGCCCATCCGGACGATGTGCTGACGATTGAAGACCGGATCTCCGACGATCAGGACGTCACCGCCTTCATCTGGAAACTGAGTGCCGAGGGCAGGGCGCCGATGCTGCACTTCAAGAATGTCGACCATATCGGCGTCGAGGTTGCAAGCAACGTCTTCGGCTCTCGCGAGCGCATAGCGCGGCTGTTCGGCACCACGGCCGACAATCTTCACGCCGCCTATCAGGCGCGATCTCGAAACGCAGTCGAACCGAAGCTGCTCAGCGCCGGCCCGGTGACCGAACTGGTCCAGGAAAACAGCATCGACCTCGAAACGCTGCCGATGCTGAAGCATTTCGAGACCGATCGGGCGAAGTACATTACCAGCGGCATCATCATTGCCGAGCATCCCGAAACCGGCGCCGGCAATCTCAGCTATCACCGGGCGATGATCCATTCGAAGAACGAATTGGCGACCAGCCTGCATTCGCGCGGCCATCTGTGGCGCTTGCTTAACATGTCGAAGGAGCGCGGCAAGCCGATGCCGGTGGCCATGGTGATCGGCGCCCATCCGCTGTTCATGATTGCGGCCTCCGCGCGACTTGCCTTCGGCGAAGACGAGCGCGACGTTGCCGGCGGGCTGCTCGGCGAGCCGCTGGATGTAGTACGAACGCCGAAATATGGCATTCGGGTGCCGGCGCATGCGGAGATTGTGCTGGAAGGCGTCATTGACGCGGAGGCGCATGTAGAAGAGGGGCCGTTCGGTGAGTTTACCGGTTATTCCTCCGATCGTTCCACCAATAATCTGTTCCGCGTCGAGACGATCCTGCGCCGCAAGGATGCAATGTTGGTCAGCGTCGCCGGCGGCAATTCGGCCGAGCATCTCAATCTCGGCCGCGTGCCACGCGAAGCCGAGATGGTGGAGAAGCTGAAGCAGCGTTTCCCAAGCGTCACCGCGGTGCACTATCCGGCGTCCGGTACGCATTTCCACGCCTATGTCGCGCTCAATCAGATGCGGCCGGGCGAGGCCCGCCAGGTCATGCTCGGACTGCTGGGTTGGGATGCCTATCTCAAGACGGTGATTGCGGTCGACGCCGATGTCGATGTCACGCGCGATTCCGATGTGCTGTGGGCGCTCTCGACCCATTTCCAGCCACATCGGGATGTCGTCATCATCGAGGGCCTGCCGGGCAATGCGCTCGACCCCTCCGCGTCAGGCATCGGCACGACCTCGCGCATGGGGCTCGACGCCACGCGAGGTCCGGACTTCCACGGCGTGCTGGCCAGGATCGGCGACGATGCTTTTGCACGCGCATCGGCAATTCTGGCGAAGCTCAGCCGATCATAGGGCATTTGATGCACGAAGGATGAAGCCATGAGGGCGGATCGAGAGCAACGTAAACGCATCATCATCGGCATCAGCGGCGCCTCGGGCGTGATCTACGGCATTCGTCTCCTCGAAGTTCTGCGCGACCTCGATGTGGAAACCCATCTGGTGATGTCGCGCGCCGCCCAGATCACGCTGGCAATGGAAACCGATCTCAAGCTGGCCGATGTCGAGAACCTCGCGAGCGTGGTTCATTCGAACAAGGATATCGGGGCGGCTTGTTCCAGCGGCTCGTTCCGGACGCTCGGCATGATCGTCGCGCCTTGCTCGGTCAAGACGCTGTCCGAAATCGCGACCGGCGTGACCTCCAGCCTCCTCTCTCGCGCCGCCGATGTGACGCTAAAGGAACGCCGCCGTCTGGTTCTGATGCTGCGCGAAACGCCGCTGCATCTCGGCCACGTTCGCTCCATGGCTCAGGCGACCGAGGCCGGCGCCATCATCTGCCCACCGGTTCCGGCCTTCTACGCCCGACCGGCCACGCTTGACGAGATGATCAACCACACCGTTGGGCGCGTGCTCGACCTTTTCGATATCGATGTCGGCCTGGCGCACCGTTGGACTGGCCGTCGTGCGGCAGTTGCGGCGCCAATCGGAGACTAGGGTCAACGAAAAAGGCCGGCATTGCCGCCGGCCTTTCGGTTGATCCGCAGCTATAGCCATTCAGGCAAGGCAGGCTGAAAGGCCTTTTTCCAACTCCACGCGATCCAGATTACGACCGATGAACACCAGCTTGCTGTAGGGTCTGTCCATGCCCCAGGCGTGGTCCGGCCGGAAATCCATGAGCTTGTGCACCGCTTGCAGGACATAGAAGCGGTTGTCGTCTTCGATCTCCAATATCCCTTTGGACCGGAAAATATCGTCACCGTGTTTGCTCAGCAAGTCGGACATGAAGGCGTGCAGGCGGTCATGGTCGAACGGCCGGTTGAAGACAAAGGATTCTGAGCCGACCGTCGGATCATGCATGTGATCATGGTGGTGATGGTGGTGATGCTGGTCGAGATCAAGCAGCTTGGCACGTTCAGCGACGTAGGACGGGGCAAAGCCGCTAATGCCGAGAATGTTCGACAGCTCGACTTTTCCGTAGCTTGACCTCACAATTTCCGCCGTCTGGTTGAGCTTGCGCATATTGCGCTCCAGCGGCTCAATCTCATCGTCCGAGACGAGGTCGATTTTGTTGATGACGATGCGATCGGCGGCGACGATCTGGTCTACCGCCTGGTTGTCGCGCCCGTCGAGCACGGGATCATCGACGTGCTGGCCGATATGCTTGGCATCTACCAGCGTCACGATTCCGTCGAGCTTCACCTGTCTGCCGATCTCGTTGTCGATGAAGAAGGCAGTCGCCACAGGGGTTGGGTCCGCCAGTCCACTCGTCTCGACGAGGATGTGGTCGAACTTGTTCTTGCGGGCGAGCAGCTTCTGCAGGATGTCGATGAGATCGTTGCGCACGTCGACGAAGCAGCAGATGCAGCCGTTCTGCATCTGGTAGATTTCCTCTTCCGATGCCAGGACGAGGTCGGAATCGACATCCACTTCGCCGAACTCATTCTCGATGACGGCAATGCGGTGGCCGTGCCGCTCCGTCAGGATGTGGTTGAGCAGCGTGGTCTTTCCTGCTCCGAGAAACCCGGTCAGGATGGTGACCGGGATCTTGCTCTGCGGGTTCTCGTAGGTCTGCATCACTTGCTCGCTTCGTGGTTGGTCTGCTTGAGGGCGTTGAGCACCTGCTCCGGCGTGATCGGGTAATGGCGGAACCGCACGCCAATGGCATGGTAGATGGCGTTGGCTATGGCGGGTCCGATGGCGATAATCGGGTCTTCGCCGACGCCCTTGGCGCCAAAGGGACCGCCGGGGTCGGGCGCCGTTTCCAGGATAATGGTGCGGATCGGCGGCATGTCCATCGACAGCGGCATCTTGTAGTCGACGAATGCCGGATTGAGCGAACGGCCGGTCTTCAGGTCGATCTGATAGTCCTCGCTGAGCGTATGGCCGATGCCTTGCTGGATGCCGCCTTCGATCTGGCCTTGCGCGGCTATCGGATGCACGACCTTGCCGATCTCATGAACGGGCACGACTTGCAGCACCGATATCTCGCCAGTTTCCGTGTCGACCTCCACCTCGGCGAAATGCGCACCGAAGGAGTAGGATTTGGTCGGCGTATAGGTGCCGACGCCGACGAGCTGGATCGCCGGCATGCCCTTGGTCGGGCCGACCGCCTCGCGCAGGCTGATGCTGCGGTTCGATTCCTTGACGACGATCAGGCCGTCGCGGATCGTGAGTTCCTCGGGCGCGACATTGAGCATCGGTGCGGCATGATTGAGGACCTGCTTGCGCACCTCGGCCGCCGCGATCTGTGCCGCCCTGCCGCCCATATAGGTGGTGTGGCTGGCAAAGGCGCCGATGTCCCAAGGCACAATGTCGGTATCGCCCTGGACCACCGAGATATGCTCGAACGGCACTCCGAGCTCTTCGGCGACGATCTGCGACAGCGCCGTATGCGCTCCGGTACCGAGGCCGGCCGTGCCCGTGAGCAGCGTCACCGTGCCGTCCTCGTTCATCTTCACGATGGCGTTGCCCTGTTCCTTGATGCCCGGATAGGCGCTGCTGCCGTGCATTTCGCAGCCGATGCCCCAGCCGCGGCGCTTGACGCCGTCGCCCTTGCGTTGACTACGTGCTTCCTGCCAGTCCACCTCCTGCATGCCGCGCTTGATGCAGTCTTCGAGGCCATGCCCGACAATCGGATGGCCGGACGGGGCGATATCGCCTTCACGCACCGCATTCTTAAGCTTGAATTCGGCCGGGTCGAAACCGAGGCGCTCCGCCGCTTCGTCCATCTGCAGGTCGAGCGCGTAGTAGGCCTGTACGACACCATAGCCGCGGAAGGCACCGGCGATCGGCGTGTTGGTGTAGATTGCGCGGCCTTCCAGATGAACGTTCTCGCAGCGGAAGAGCGATGTCAGCGACGCGGTGCCGACATTGGTCACACCGGGGCTGTGGGAGCCGTAGGCGCCGGAATTCAGCGTGATCACCGCGTGACGTGCCGTGATCGTCCCATCCTTGCGAAAGCCCTGCTTGAGCCAGATCTTGCCGGGATGACGCGAACGTCCGCCGAGGAATGTTTCCTTGCGGGTGAACTCCATGCGCACCGGGCGCAACGTCTGCTTCGCCAGCAACGCGCAAAGAAACTCATGCTGGAACAGGTCCTGCTTAGCGCCGAAGCCGCCGCCCATATGGTCGACGATCACCCGCACCTTGTTGAGCGGAACGCCGAGCACCTCGGCGAGTGCGCCGCGCACCATGAAGGCGGTCTGCGTCGAACTCCAGATGGTCAGCTTGCCGTTTCCGTCCCACTGACAGGCGCAAACATTGGGCTCCATATAGGCAGGCGTCGGCCGGCCGAGCTCATATTCGCCTTCAAGCACGAGATCGGCTTCGGCAAAGCCCTTTTCGATGTCGCCACGCGTAACGATCACCGGCGGCAGCACATTGTTCTGCTCGAGGCCGTTGTCGTGAAGCGCAGGCGCGCCCTCGGCCATCGCGTCCTCGATGGTGAAGACGGCGGGCAGGGGTTCGTACTCGACCTCGATCAGGGAAAGCGCCTCCTCGGCGATCTCTTCGCTGACGGCGGCGACTGCCGCCACGCCTTCGCCCCAATAGCGCACCCGGTCGTCGAGTATGTACTGGTCCTTGGTGCAGGAGGCCGAGCGTGGATGCGGCGAGCCATAGTGCAGCACGCGCGGCACGTCGTGATGCGTCAGCACCGCCTTCACGCCCTTGAGCGCCAGCGCCTTGGAGACGTCGATGTTCTTTATACGCGCGTGAGCGATGTCGCTGCGCTTGATCTTGCCGTAGAGCAGGCCGGGCAGGGGAATGTCGCCGGCATATTTGGCTTGCCCGGTTACCTTTTCGATGGTGTCGGAACGCTTGACGCTCTTGCCGACGATCGACAGGTCGCGAGGGGTGCCGTCGATCGTGCCGACGACGGTGCGGTCATGAACTGTCACAGTGCTCTCCCCCTTTTCATCTCGTCCGCCGTTGCGCGGATCGCATCTATGATTTTCGTGTAGCCGGTGCAGCGGCAGATATTGCCGGAAATGGCGAAGCGGATTTCGTGCTCGCTCGGATCGGGGTTCTCGTCCAGCAGCGCCTTAGCCATCATGATGATGCCGGGCGTGCAGAAGCCGCACTGGGCGCCGCCATGGGCCATGAACTTTTCCTGAAGCAGGCTCGGCTGGTCGGGTGCTGCCTGGATGCCTTCGATGGTCTCGATCGTCGCGCCTTCGGCTTCGACCGCAAGTACCAGACAGGCATTCACCGGCTTGCCGTTCATCATGATCGTGCATGCGCCGCAATCGCCAACGTCACAGCCTTTCTTGGTGCCGGTCAGCCCGCCTTCATTGCGCAGCGCGTCGAGCAGGCTGCGATAGCCCGCAACCGCCAGTTCGCATTCTTCGCCGTTGATGGTGGTGGAAACGGTCTGGATCATCGGGCGGTCTCCATCGCATAGCCGATCGCGCGACGGGTAAGCACGCCCACCATTTCGCGGCGATAGGCGGCGCTCGCGCGCACATTGCTGATTGGTGTCGATTCAAGCATTGCCGTCTCTGCTGCCTCGGCAAGCAGGACGGCATCGATGGCACGGCCCCGCAAGAGGGCCTCCGCCTTCCTGGCACGGATCGGTGTGGGCGCCACCGCACCGAGCGCGATGCGGATGTCGCGACATTTGCCGTCTTTCTGTTCAAGGCTGACGGCGACCCCAACAGTTGCGAGCTCCATCGCCTTTCGCCTGCCGTGCTTGATGTAGGAGCGACCGCTTGACGCCGCCGGCGGCGGAACCGTGACCCCGGTGACGATGTCGCCCGGCTTCAGCACGGTCCTGCCCGGACCGGTGAAGAAGTCCTCGATCGCCACTTCGCGCTCGCCCGCCTCGCTATAGACGGTCAGCCGAGCACCGTCGGCAATGAGTGGCGGGATCGTGTCGGCCGACGGCGAGGCGCGGCAGATGTTGCCCACCACGGTGGCGCGGTTGCGCACCTGGATGGAGCCGAGTTGGCTGGCAGCCGTCGCAAGATTCGGGTAAAGAGCGATCACCTCCGGCGAGGTCTCGATCCGGCGCGCGGTCACCAACGCTCCGAACCGCAGCCCATGCTCGGCGTCGCAGGAAAACTCCGCCAGTCCGGCAATCTTCTTGATGTTGACGACGTGCTCGCAGGAACGCAGGTCTTCTCGAATTTCGACCAGCAGGTCGGTGGCGCCGGCCATGACGTGGGCCGCGCTGCCCAGTTTGATAAGCAGCGCGGATGCCTCGGCAAGACTTTGCGGCTCGTGATAATGAAAGCGTCTCATCCCTTTTGTTCCGTCTCTTCCCTATACTTTTGATTTTTATGAGAATTCCTGATCGGAGCTGTGCGTGGTCCGACTGGCTTTCGCCGGCGCCGATTCACGATCGGCACGCAACTCGCGCTCCAGTTCGCGCAAATGCTCGGTGTTGAGCCGCGCAGCCTCGTCAACATTTCCGCGCTCAATCGCATCGACGATGTCGGAATGAGCGTGATTGCCGCAGAAACGCGGCTTGGTGGCTTTACGCGACCATGACAGCAGCGGCTGTCGGTTGATCAGGTCTCGAACGATGCCGGTCAGCACCGCATTGCCGGCGAGTTCCGCAAGCAGCAGATGGAAGCGGCGCGAGAGATGTCTTGCGTCTTCCATCTTCCCGGCTTCATAGGCAAGGCGCTCCTCCTCGACGAATGCGCGCAGCTTGGCGATCTCGGCGGCGCTGGCGTTGAGAGTCAGGCTCCGCACGGTCGAAGCCTCGATGACGACACGCGCGTCGAAAATCTGCGCGGCCTCCTCGGGCGAGCACATGGCGATGGTGGCGCCTTTGTTGGGGCTGAGCTCGACCAGCCCGCTATGGGCCAGTCGTATCAGGCCGTTGCGGATTGCCGAGCGGTTGGCTCCCGATGCCAAAGCGAGTTCACGTTCGATAAGCCGGGCGCCAGGCGCGATGCGATGGCTGAGGATCGCCTCCACGACCGCGCTGACGACGCGCTCCTCGGCTTCCGGACCGCTCATCGCGGCGCCGGGCGGAACCGACGCGTTACGGGCATGACGAAACGGCGAACTTGCCATGTTGTCCGATCTCCTCCCTGCTTCGATTGTCAACAATCCACGCGATGAAAAGATTGTCAACAATTTTCTTTTCTATGCATAAACGAGGGTACAATAGATGCGTTTTACGTAATGAATGAACATTGTAGGTCGTATTCCTGCTTAACTATGATATACAAAAGGTATTATGCCTAAGTCAGTTTAGAACATGTCGTGTTTTTTTCAGTAATATATAAAGAAAAAAGCCGAAGTGTGCGGATATGGGAGCATATACCCTGACAAACGGCGCCCAGCCGCGTTCGGAGGCGTTGCGTTCGATTATTACGCATATCTGAATTATTTATCCCAATAATGAAATTGACTGGACAATGAAATGCTGCTTGGCTGCTGGCAGCATTGTCGTGCCTGGGGAGGAACTCGCATTGCAGCCAAGCGTTTGCATCGCCGATTGGGCCGGTATTCGGGACCGCAATCGTCCGTATCTGTTGGAAGGTGGGCGCATCGCTGCAGGACCGAAGGGTGAGGTCCGGCGTGCGGATATTTTGATCTCCCCCGAGGGCCGTATCGAAGAGGTCGGCGAACATCTGTCGGTTGCAGCCGGCATAGACCGCATCGACGCTTCAAGCGCCCTGATCGTGCCCGGCTTCATCGACGCGCATCAGCATCTCGACAAAACCGGAGTCGTAAAGCTTGCGCCCAACCCCTCCGGCACCTTGCAGGGCGCGCGGGAGGCATTCGCTCTCTATGCGCGCAACGCGCCACCGGAAGATGTGGCAAAGCGTGCGTCGAAAACGATGGCGCGCTGCCTGGCGCGCGGCACGACGGCGATCCGCAGCCATACCAATGTCGACAAGGATGCGGGCTTTGTCGGCCTGGATGCGCTGAGCGAACTGCGCATGCAATGGGCGGATCGGTTGACGGTGCAACTCGTGGCCTTCATGACGCCGCACCCCAATCAGGACCTTGATTGGCTCACCAGTAACATCGACGCTGCCGCGTCACGCGCCGACGCCGTAGGCGGCACGCCGGCGGTCAGCGAGGATCCTCTTCGCTATCTCGATATCCTGTTCGAAGCGGCGGTGCGCCACGATCTGCCGCTCGATTTTCATCTTGACGAGCACCTCAATCCCGAGCGTCCGCTGTTCGAGGCGGTGTTCGAGCGGGTGCGCAAATACGGCATGCAGGGCCGCACGGTATTGAGCCACGCTTCGGTGCTGAGCGCGCTGCCGCGCAGCGAGTTCCAGAAAATCCTCGAACAGTTGCTGGAGCTCGACATAGGCGTCATCACGCTGCCTGCCGCAAATCTCTATTTGCAGGGGCGCTCTCATGAGATGCTGCCGCCGCGCGGCCTGACCCGCGTGGCCGAACTGGCACGCGCGGGCGTACCGATCGCTGCCGCTTCCGACAACATTCAGGACCCGTTCGTGCCGACGGGGTCCGGCGACATGCTGGAAATCGGCCGCTGGACGATGCTGGCCGGCCATCTGCATGCCAGCGAACTCGACGTGGTCTATTCGATGATCACGGATATTCCGGCAAGGCTGATCGGCCTTGGCGGTGACTACGGCATCCGGCCCGGCGCGCGGGCTGATTTGGTCGTCACGGATTGCGAGGACGTCGACCGCCTCGTCGCTGGCGGACCCGACCGGATGGTGGTTCTGGCGAAGGGCAAACCGGTTCACGTGAACTGGGGCGCGGATACAGAGGAGGATGCATCCGTCGCTCGCCGCACGGCGTGAGCCTTGAGCCTTAAGCAGCCTTATTCACAGCATGATGAGAAAAATCTTGGGAGGAGCATCATGAATTTGGGAAGAAGAGCATGCCTTGCCGGCATTGCCGCACTGACATTAAGCGCAACATTCAGCCCCGCATTGGCTGAAGAAGACTTCAAGATGGGCCTTCTGGTGCTGGGCAGCGTCACGGAGGAGGGGTGGAACCGCATCGGCTACAACGCCCTGAAGGGCGTGGAGAAAGAGCTCGGCGTCAAGGTCGGCTATGTCGAATTGCAGCAGAACCCCGCGTCCTTCGAAAAGGCGTTCCGGGACTTCGCCAGCCAGGGCTACAACGTCATCCTCGGCCACGGGTTCGAGCTTCAGGATGCGGCGCTGACCGTCGGTCCGGAATATCCGGACGTCACCTTCCTGATTTCCTCGAGCACCATCTATGAGGACAATGTCATCGGTCTCAATACCGATACCAGCCAGCCCTTCTACCTGATGGGCGTTATCGCGGCCAAGACCGGCAAGTCGGCTGGCCTGGTCGGCGGCATGGAAATTCCGCCGATCCAGCAGGCATTCGAGGGCTTCACCAACGGCGCGCGCAGCGTCTCGGCCGATTTCCCGATTTCCGAAGCCTATATCGGCTCGTTCACCGACACGACCGCTGCCAAGGAAGCCGCGCTCAGCATGATCTCGCAGGGCGCCGAGTTCGTGCTTCCCAATGCGTCGGGTGCTGGCATCGGCGGCTTCCAGGCTATTGCCGAGTCCGGGTCGAAGGTGAAGACTTTCAGTATCTTCAGCGACTATCTTGAAGTCGCGCCCGACAACATTCTTGGCATGTATATCGCGGACTATGCCCAGGGCGTGGTGCGCATCGTCAAGGGCATCAAGGAAGGCAACCGGCCAGAAGGCAATGTCGAGTTCGGCCTTGCCGACCAGGATGTCATGAAGTTCAGCTACAACGACAAGGCACCAAATCCCGTCTCCGAAGACGTTCGCAAATATGTCGAGGACGTGAAGGCGAAGATTGCCGCCGGCGAGATACAGACCCGCAAGAGGTAGTCTCGCAGGAAATCGGGAGGGATATCATGAGGATCGCAAGACGGGACTGTCTGGCGGGGCTGGTGGCGTTGACCTTGAGTGCCGGTCTCGGCCCTGCCTCTGCCGAAGACGAATTCAAAATGGGCTTGCTCGTGCCGGGCAGCGTGGCCGAGGAAGGCTGGAACCGCATTGCCTATGAGGCGCTGAAGCGGGTGGAGAAGGAGCTCGACGCCAAGATCAGCTATGTCGAGCTACATGAGAACCCGGCCGCTTTCGAGACGGCCTTCCGCGACTATGCAAGCCAAGGCTACAAGGTCGTGCTTGGCCATGGCTTCCAGTTCCAGGATGCCGCCCTGACCGTGGCGCAGGAATATCCCGACACGATATTCCTGATTTCGTCCAGCTACATCCATGAAGGCAACGTCATCGGTCTCAACACCGATTCCAGCCAACCCTTTTATCTCATGGGCGTCATCACGGCGAAGTTGGGCGCGCGGGCAGGACTTGTCGGAGGCATGGAAATCCCGCCGATCAAGCAATCGTTCGAGGGCTTCATCAACGGAATGAAAAGCGTCGATCCGGACCTGCCGATCTCGCAAATCTATATCAACAGCTTCACCGATGCGACCGCCGCCAAGGAGGCGGCGCTCAGCATGATGGCGCAGGGCGCCCAGATCGTGGTGCCCAACGCTAATGCCGCGGGTCTTGGCACGATACAAGCCGCGCGCGAAGCGGGCCCCGATGTGCAGACCTTCAGTGTCTACAGCGACTACACCGATGTCGCCCCGCAGAACATCCTCGGCACCTATGTCGCCGACTATGGCCAGGGCATCGTGCGCATCGTTTCCCAGATAAAGGATGGCAGCTTCGTTGCTGAATCCAATATCGAATTCGGGTTGAACGACCCGGATGTCATGAAATTCAGTTTCAACGACAAGGCGACGAACGCAGTGCCGGAAGACATCCGCAACTACGTCGAGGAGGTCAGGACCAAGATCGCTGCCGGGGAAATCCAGACGCGTGAGAGATGATCACGCTTCATGCTCGGGCAGGCCGCCGTTGGGCGACCTGCCTTCACATTGTCTTCGTGGCGGTAGGATTTCATGGCAAATGTGGACGTAAAGAACCCCTCTGAAGAGCAGGGCGTCATTGTTGCCGGCAGCGGCTTGCGCACGAAAATCGTCGGAATCGTCAAATCGATCGCGGTCCCGATTGCGGCAGTGTTCGTGGCGCTGCTGAGCGGGGCGGTCCTGCTTAGCCTCAACGGCTTCAATGGCAGCGACATCTTCACCGTCATGGTGACGAGCGTCTTCCAGGACCAGCGCTCGATCGCCGAAGTCTTTCTGAAGGCAACGCCGTTGATCCTGATCGGCGTCGGCCTCTGCATCGCCTTCCGCTGCAGCATCTGGAATATCGGCGCGGAAGGGCAGCTCTATGCCGGCGCGGTCGCCGCCACTGTCGTCGGTGTCTATTTTGACGGTCTGCCCTCCTGGGCGCTGGTCACGTTGGTCATATTGGCCGGGGCACTGGCGGGAGCCGCCTGGGCGGCAATCGCCGGCCTGTTGAAGGTCTTCTTCAATGCCAGCGAGATCGTCACCACGATCATGCTGAACTATATCGCCATCATCTCGACGAGCTATCTGGTCACCGGCCCGCTGCGTGATGCAGCCGCCGCCTATCCCCAATCGGCGAGGCTGCTGCGCGAGGCCTGGCTGCCGCGTATCATGCCGCCGACGCGGCTTCACATCGGCATTCTCATCGCCGTGGCGCTCGCAATTGCGGCTTATGTCTTCCTGTTCCGCAGCAGCTCCGGCTACGCCGTTCGCGTCGTCGGCATCAGCCCGCATGCGGCCCGCTATGCCGGCATCAACGTATCGCGCAACATCATGCTGGCGATCTGCATCAGCGGCGCGATGGCAGGGCTTGCCGGAGCGATGGAGATCGCCGGCGTCACCTTCCGGCTCTACCAGAACATCTCGCCGGGCTATGGCTTCGAGGGTATCGCCGTTGCGCTTCTCGCCAATAACAACCCGATCGGAGCGATCTTTTCGGGCACGCTGTTCGCCGCGCTGAGATCGGGCTCGGAGCTGATGCAGATCACCGCCCAGGTGCCGCAGGTGCTGGTCTCGGTCATCCAGGGAATGGTGATCCTCTCGGTCGTCGCCTTCGGCGTCTACAAATTCCGCTCGTCGCGCTCAACGGAGTAGGCCGGATATGGATCAACTCACATTCCTCACATTGGCGGCCGCCACGATCAGCGCGGCCTGGCGGCTGGCAACGCCTCTCATTTTCACCGCCGTCGGCGAGGTATTTTCCGAGCGGGCCGGCATTCTCAATATCGGACTTGAAGGCGTAATGCTGGTCGGCGCCTTCGCCGGTTTCGCAGCAGTCTTTGCCACCGGAAACCTGCCGCTCGGCTTTCTGGTGGCAATGCTCGCCGGCATGGCCATGGGACTGGTGTTTGCCTTCTTCACCATCACCATCAAGGCCGACCAGATCGTGGTGGGTGCCGCCGTCAACCTGCTTGGCGCTGGACTGACCGCCTTTCTCTTTCGCACCTATTTCGTATCGACAGGACGTGGCATCAACAGCGCCCCGTCTATTCACATACCGGGACTGAGCGACCTGCCGTTCCTCGGCGACGCTTTCTTCCGGCACAATCTTGTCGTCTACAGCACGTTGCTGCTGGTGCCGGCCGCCCTTTTCGTGCTCTATCGCACCTCGTTCGGACTGACGCTGCGAGCTGTCGGCGAGCATCCGAAGGCGGTCGACATCTCCGGCCGCAGCGTTGCGCTCTACCGCTATGGCGCGGTGCTTATCGGCACTGCGCTGGCGGCAATCGGCGGCGCCTATCTGACGCTTGCCCACTCCAACCAGTTCGTCGAGGGAATCACCTCGGGCAGGGGTTTCATTGCGCTGGCTGTGGTGGTTTTTGCCCGCTGGTCGCCGGTCGGCGCCTTTTTCGTGTCGCTGCTGTTCGGGCTCTTCTACGCGCTCCAACTGCAATTGCAGGCGCAACCGCAACTCGCCATTCCCTATCAAGCGCTGCAGGCGCTGCCTTACGTGATGACGATCGTCGCGCTCATCCTGGTGCGCAGCCGCACCGACACCCCGCGCATGCTCGGCATTCCTTATCGAAAGGCATGAGGATCGCAGATGAACAGCAAGCCCTTCCTGCGAATGGACAACATCCACAAGCGCTTCGGTCCGGTCATCGCCAGCGCTGGCGTGACGCTGGAAGTCGAGGAAAACGAAATCCATGCGCTGCTCGGCGAGAATGGTGCCGGCAAGAGCGTGCTGATGAACATATTGTGCGGCGTGCTATCGCCGACCGAGGGGCAGATCATCTTCAAGGGCTTGCCGCTGAAGCTTGGCTCACCGCGCGAGGCCATCGCCCATCGCATCGGCATGGTGCACCAGCATTTCATGCTGGTGCCCAACCTGTCGGTCGCGGAAAACTACATGCTGGGCCAGGGCTCGCCGCTCAGGGTCATACGCGATCTGAAGGAGGTCTCCGCGCGCATCCGAGAACTCAGCGAGCGCTATGGGCTGGACGTCCGGCCCGAGGCCATTGTGCGGGATCTTTCGGTGGGCGAACAGCAGCGGGTCGAAATCCTCAAGGTGCTTTTCCATGGAATCGACCTTCTGATCCTCGATGAACCGACCGCCGTGCTGACGCCGCAGGAAACCGACCGGCTGCTCGAACTGCTGCGCAATCTGGTCGCCGACGGAAAGACGGTCATCTTCATTTCGCATAAGCTCGACGAGGTGATGCGGGTGAGCGACCGCGTGAGCGTCATGCGCGATGCCAAGGTGGTCTTCACCACTGAAACCGCCAACACCAACCCGCGCGAACTGGCGCGGATGATGGTCGGGCGCGACGTGCTGATGGACCTGCCGCGCAAGCAGCTGGCGCCGGGCAGGGTGGTGCTGTCGGTTCGGGGCCTGAACTGCGCCAACGAGCTTGGTCTGCCGGCGGTAAAGGATGTCTCTTTCGACGTGCGCGAAAACGAGATCGTCGGAATTGCCGGCGTCTCCGGCAATGGCCAGAGCGAGCTGGCGCTGGCGCTGACCGGGCTTTTGCCGATCGATTCGGGCAGTGTGAAGCTCAACGGGTCTGAAATTGCCGGTTTGAAAAGCAGCGAGATCAATCGCCTGCCGATGGCGCATATTCCCGAGGATCGGCACAAGATGGGCATCGTGCTGCCGCTGCCGCTGACCGAAAACACGATCCTCCATCGCTACGATCAGGCGCCATTTTCGTCGCGCGGCCTGCTGAAGTCGAACGAGATTGCGGAGCACACGCGCGAACTGATCCGCAGCTACAAGGTCAAGACAGCCGGCGAGAATGAACTGATCGAGAACCTGTCCGGCGGCAATCAGCAGAAGCTGGTGGTGGCCCGCGAACTGGCGCGCAATCCCGATTTCCTGCTCATCAATCAGCTTACTCGCGGCATCGACATCGGCGCCATGGAACTGGTCATGCAACGAGTTCTGAAGGAACGGGACGCCGGCAAGGCCATATTGCTGATTTCCACCGAACTGGAGGAACTGTTCGGCGTCTGCGACCGCATCATGGTGATCTATGAAGGGCGTCTGCTTGGTGAACTCCCGCCAGACCGCGCGCGGCTGGAGGAAATGGGGCTGCTGATGGCCGGCAACACTGCCGAAGCCGAGAAGCTGGCCGCGGCTCATCCGGCTTGAGCGCCAGCCGGAAATACTGGCCGCCTTTGCGCATCGGGTTTGATATGCAGGGCCTTCAGGTGGGCCGATCATGTCCTCTGTGAGGATGTGAGTAAGGCGAGGGACGTGAAGTTGTCGGCAACGTTTTCGTCCAACGCCTTGCAGAGCAAGTCAGCCGGCTTGTATGGTTCAGCCCCGCCAAGCGGGCCGTTCCCGGCCCAGAACACTGATGGACATGCGCGCGTGAACCTGACCCTCCGGCAGATACAGGCCTTTGTCGCGATAGCCGATCTCGGCAGGTTCAATCTGGCGGCCGGACGTCTCAATCTCACCCAATCGGCCATAAGCATGCTGGTCAAGGAACTGGAGGCCGAACTCAAGGTGCGGCTGTTCGACCGGCACACCCGCATGGTGGGCCTGACGGAGGCAGGTCGTGATTTCCTTCCGCATGCGAGGAACCTCCTGACGGATCTCGATTTCGCCGTCAGCAACATCCAGGAACTGGCGACCTTGCGAAGAGGTCGCGTCACCGTCGCCGCCGCGATCGTCTTGGCTGCGACGATGCTCCCGCCGGTGATTGCCCGTTTCGCCAACCGCTATCCCGATATCGTGGTCCAGATCCGCGACATGCCGGAAGAGGAGATCAGGCCGGCGCTGAAGCACAACGAGGTCGATCTCGGTATCGGCACGGTGTCCGGGACAGACGAGGAGATCGACGCGTCGGTTTTGATGCGTGACCGGCTCACCCTGGTCTGCCATGCCGATCATCCTCTTGCCCGGAAAGGCTCGGTGCGTTGGTCCGATTTGTCCAGCGAGACACTGATCGGCCTGGCCAAGGAAAACCCTCTACGCGACCTGGTGGACCATACGTTGATTGCGGTTGGCTCCGACATAAGGACCAAATACGAAGTACGCTTTTCCACCACTGCCATCAGTATGATAGCCGAGGGGCTCGGTGTCTCGATCCTGCCGGAAAATTCGCGCCAGCTTGCCACGGCAGTCAACGTCAAGACGGTCGAACTCGTCGAACCGATGATCAGTCGGGACATATCCGTCCTGCAGCTTCGTCAGCGCATGCTGTCGCCAGCCGCAGCCCGCATGAAGGAATTCATTCTGGAAGCAGCGCGGCAGAGAATCGTCTGAACCTTCAAGAGCAATATCGAAAGCAAGCGAGAAGACAGAATGGCTCACGAATTCACCCCCAGGGGGCAAGGTGCAGCGGCCGCGCTGCGCAACGCGAGCTATGACGACGAGGCAATTCGCAAGGCACGGGTCGATCTTGCCGCGTGCTTTCGCATGGCTGCGCGGCTGGGGCTTCAGGAGGGCATCTGCAACCATTTCTCAGCCATGGTGCCGGGGCATGACGATCTGTTCCTCGTCAATCCCTATGGCTTGGCCTTCGAGGAGGTGACCGCGTCGAGCCTGCTGATCTGCGACTTCGAGGGCAATGTCGTCGCTGGTGAGGACATGCCGGAGGCGACCGCATTCTACATTCATGCACGACTGCACAAGAACAACCCGCGGGCACGGGCGGCCTTTCACACCCACATGCCAAACGCCACCGCGCTCAGCATGCTCGAGGGCGAGCCGCTGGTTTGGGCGGGTCAGACGGCACTGAAGTTCTATGGACGCACCGCCATCGACGAGGATTATAACGGTCTGGCGCTGGACGAGAGCGAGGGCGATCGCATCAGCGCCGCCATGGGGCAGGCCGATCTTCTGTTCATGAAGAACCATGGGGTCATGGTGATCGGGCCGACCATCGCCGAGGCCTGGGACGACCTTTACTATCTTGAGCGCGCTTGCGAAGTGCAACTCAAGGCCATGAGCACCGGCCGCAAACTGAAGCCCGTCAGCGCCGATGTGGCGCAAAAATGCTACGAACAGATGCGTGACGGCGACCCGGAAAGCGCTCGCCTGCACCTCGAAAGTGTAAAGCGGATACTGACGCGTCGGGAACCTGAATTCGCCCAATAGCGAGCGGTTGGACCGCAAGAGATCACCGGGAACTTGCGCCTTGGCTTATCTGTAACGTCGCTGCCTGTGGACTGCCAGGCGCCAGGGCTTGACATGTCTGTAATATTGGTCCTACTTGGCGTTGCACGCAGGGCAATGTAGCTCATCAATGCGTTGCAACAGTTTCTGATAATCGAAGATGGCAGCGTCGCCCGCAGCACATTGTGTGCTGGCGGGCTTTTTGTTTTTGGGCATGACATGGGCAGGGCGGTTTACCCCATCGGTATACTGATCTCCACCACCGGTTCCTACGGAACGGTGGGCAGGTCCATTTTGAACGGTACGCTGCTGGCGTGTCGGGAGATCAATGACGACCCGGCTTCGACGATCACGCTGGTTCCGCAGCACAGCAACCCTGCAGGCGATTTGAGCGCCTATTCGCCAGCTACCAAGACGATGCTCGACCAGGGAATCCGGCATATTGTGGGCTGCTATACGTCTTCGAGCCGCAAGGAAGTCATTCCGCTTTTCGAAAAGCACGATGCGCTGCTGTGGCATCCGGCGCATTACGAGGGCTTCGAAAGCTCGTCCAACGTCATCTACACCGGCGCGGCGCCCAATCATCATATGTCGCCGCTGATGGATTTCCTGCTCGACACCTACGGCAAGAAAACGCTCTGCGTCGGCTCCAACTATATCTGGGGCTGGGAAAGCATTCGGGTGCTTCGCGAGTATATTTCGCCGCGCGGCGGCCAGGTCATGGCCGAACGCTACATTGCCGTCGGTGAGACAGACCTTGCCCAGGTCATCGACATGATCTTCGAGGAGGAGCCTGACTTCGTCTTCAACGCGCTGATCGGCAGCTCTTCCTATGCCTTCTTCGAGCAATTCCGGCGCGCGTGCATCGCACGCGGCATAGACCAGAGCGTTCGCTTTCCCATCGCAAGCTGCAATCTGACCGAACCCGACCTTTCGGAAGTCGCGGAGGATTGCCGCGACGGCCATATCAGTTCCAGCGTTTATTTCGCCTCGCTGCCCTCCTGCGAGAACCGCTGGTTCGTCGCCGCCCATGAGCGGGAATTTCCGGATGGTCCGCCCCCCTCGGCAGAAGGGGAGGCGGCCTATATCGCGACGAAATTCCTTGGCGCCGCACTTCAGGCGATAGGTTCGGATGACGCGCTGGCTGCACGCGCGGCGGTGGCGGGGCTCAAGATGCAGGCTCCCCAAGGCCTGGTCACGATCGACCCCGAAACGCATCATGCCTACCTCACGCCCCGGATCGGCCGGTCAGACAGGGCAGGGCAGTTCGAGATTCTTGCCGAGGCGGCCGGCCCGGTGCGGCCTGATCCCTATCTTGTTTCGGTCGAGGCTCCGGCACCCCGGATGCACGGCCGGCCGACACTGAGGATCGTGTCATGAACGCGCCTCGCTTCATCCAGAATTTCAAGAACAGAAGGGCCATCGTGGTGTCGCGCGACAGCCGCGCGCTCGAGGCTCTCGACCAGACGCTGATGAAGCTCGGCCTCTCGGTGTCCTACGTTCCGCTGAGCGGAGATCGAGCCGCGCTCGAAGCCCGCGACCTGGATTGCGAGCGCGACATCCTGCTGGTGGATGGCGACCTCAACAACCCGCTCGATCTGCCGGTGAGCGAAGTCAGCGAAACCACGGTGGTGCCTATCATCGGGCTGGTTGGCATCGAGGCGCCGAGCCGGCTCAAGGGCCTGTTTCAGCTCGGCGCCACGGCAATACTGCGCAAACCCGTTCACGGCGCCATCGTCTATTCCGCGCTGGTGCTGGCGGTGAACGCCTACCAGCGACAGCAGCAGATGGAAGCTTCGATCGCGCTTCACGAGGAACGCCGGCGCCAGCGCCACAGCGTCATCAAGGCAATCGTCGAAATCATGCGCATTCATGGTGTCGACGACGACGAAGCCTACAATCTGCTGCGTCGAGAAAGCATGAAGGCCCGACTGAGCGTCGAGGCTTTTTCCGAACACTTCGTCCGGCAGATGGACCGAAGTGCCCAGCAGCGATCGAGAGCCTGAGAAAGGCCGATGGTCGCGAGTTAACCCCGAGGGAGAGAGATATGCCCAGGATACTGAAAAACGCCGCGCTCGCGGCGATGGGTTCGATTGTGCTTTTTTCAGGCGCAGCCACGGCTCAGGAGCCGATCAAGATCGGCGTTCTGGAGGACCAGTCAGGCGATTTCGTCGTGCCGGTAATCGGTAAGGTGCACGCGCTGCAGCTCGCCGCCGAGGAGATCAACGCCGGTGGCGGCATTGCCGGACGTCCGCTCGAACTGGTGATCTACGATACCCAGTCCGATAACACGCGTTTCCAGGAGTTCACGCGCCGCGCCATCCAGCGCGACAAGGTGGACGTGATCTTCGGCGGTTTTTCTTCCGCTTCGCGTGAGGCCTATCGCCCGATCGTCAACCAGTTCGACGGCTTCGCCTTCTACAACAATCAGTATGAAGGCGGCGTTTGCGACGCCAACATGGTCGTCACCGGCGCCGTGCCCGAGCAGCAGTTCTCCACTCTCATCCCCTGGATGATGGAGACCTACGGCAAGAAGGTCTACACGATCGCTGCCGACTATAATTTCGGCCAGATTTCGGCCGAGTGGGTGCGCAATATCGTCAAGGAAGCGGGTGGCGAAATGGTCGGCGAGGAGTTCATCCCGCTCGGCGTGTCGCAGTTCTCGCAGACCATCCAGAACATCCAGACGGCGAAGCCGGATTTTGTGGTTACGCTGCTCGTCGGCACCGCCCAGGCTTCCTATTACGAACAGGCCGCTTCGGCGAACCTGAATCTGCCGATGGCATCTTCGGTCAATGTCGGGCAGGGCTACGAGCACAAGCGCTTCACGCCACCAAGCCTGGCCAACATGCATGTGACGACGAACTACATCGAGGAAGTCGATTCGCCGGCGAGCAAGGCCTTCATCGAGAAGTTCCGCGCCAAATTCCCGGACGAGCCATACATCAACCAGGAAGCCGCGAACTCCTATATCGGCTTGAACCTCTACAAGCAGATGGTGGAACGCGCCGATGGTTCGACCAAGCGCGACGACCTGCGCAAGGTCATGGCTGAAGGCGATGTCTGCTTCGACGGTCCGTCCGGCAATGTCTGCCTCGACCCGAAGAGCCAGCACATGTCGCACACGATCTATCTCGCCAAGGTCGAGGCCGATCACTCGGTCACCTTCCCAAAGGTCTGGAACGACGTTAAGCCCTATTGGCTTGGCGACGCCGGTTGCGACCTGACGAAGAGCGACCCGAGCGAGCAGTACACGCCGTCCAATCCTCCCGCCAAGGACTGACGACCAAACTCCCGGCGCGGCAATGCCCGCGCCGGGACCTGCCTGCATCACCTGCAGCCTCCAGTTTTAGGGATCTTCCACGATGGAGCTTTTGAGTTCCCTCTTTGCCGCGTTTTACCAGTTCGGCGACGCGTTCGCCTTCCTGGTGCTTTCCGCCTGCGGCCTGGCCATCATCTTCGGCATGATGGGCGTCATCAATCTCGCCCACGGCGAATTCATCATGTGCGGCGCCTACGTCACCGTGATGACCAAAAATGCCGGCTTGCCGCTGCCGCTGGCAATTCTTTGCGGCGCGCTTGTCGCCGGTCTCATCGGCATCGTGCTTGAGCGCCTGGTCATTCGCCATCTCTATGGCCGCCCGCTGGATACCATCGTTGCAACCTGGGGCATCAGCCTTATGGCAACGCAGGGCACGCTGATCCTGCTCGGTTCGACCATGCAGGGCGTCGGCACGCCGCTCGGGTCGTTCACGTTCGGCGCCCTGTCGTTCTCACTTTATCGGATCGTCCTGATGCTGGCCGCGTTCGCCATCCTGGCCGGGCTCTATCTCATATTCAACAAGACGCGCTTTGGCGTGCTGGCGCGCGCCACCATTCAGGTGCCGCACATGGCCAAGAGCCTCGGCGTCAATACCAGCTACGTCTATGCGCTGACATTTGGTCTGGGTGCGGCACTCGCGGGGCTCGCAGGCGGCCTCTACGCCCCGACCATGACACTTGTACCCACCATGGGCGCGAGTTTCATCGTCGAGGCTTTCGTCACCGTCGTGGTGGGCGGAGCGGACGTATTCCTGGGCACCGCGCCGGCTGCGGCAATCCTTGCCGTCGTCAAGGCCGCGCTCACCTCCTGGCACGGCCAGCTCTTTGGACAGATCGGGCTGTTGGTTGCGGTCATCATCGTCATCCGCCTGCTGCCGAACGGCTTGTCGGGCTTCATTCTGCGGGGGCGCAGCTGATGAGTTTCAAGCTTCTCGAGCGCCTTGAAGGGCCCCAGACCAAGGGGCGCGGTCCGCTCTTCTGGACCGGGTTCGCCATTGTCGTGGCGGCGGCCGCTTCCTATCCGCTGTTTTCCGACGGATACACGATCGGCAACACCGTCTACTTCCTCACCTGGACCTTCATGGCCATGGGGCTCAGCCTGATCTGGGGTTACGGTGGTGCGTTGTCATTCGGTCAGACTGCCTTTTTCGGCGTCGCCGGCTACGCCTATGGCATCCTGACGATCAACATCGGCGATGCCTACGGTTTCACCATCGCGGCTTTGCTTCTGGCCATGCTGTTGGCTGGCGTGTTTGCGGCGGTGATCGGTTACTTCCTGTTCTTCGGCCGGATCACCGGCGTCTTCCTCGGTATCGTGACTCTTTCCATAACGCTGGTTCTCGAACGCTTCATGGCGCAGACCGGCGGCCCGGAATGGGCGATCGGTTCGGCCAGGTTGAACGGCTTCAACGGCATGAGCGGCATGCCGCCACTGACCATTCCCTGGTTCGGCGGCGATATCGTGCTCTATGCCGACGTCGCTCTTTACTATGTCGTGCTTGCGCTCGTGGTTCTCGTCTATCTCGGCCTGCGCATTCTGGTGAATTCGCCCTTCGGCAACGTTCTGGTCGCCATCCGCGAGAACCCGCAGCGTGCCGAGATGCTTGGCTACGACGTGCGCAAATACCAGCTCGGCGCATTCGTCATCGGCGCCATGCTCGCGGGCCTTTCGGGCGTGCTCTACACCTCGTGGGGTCAGTACATCACCCCGTCCAGCATGGGAATCACGGCTGCCGCATTGCCGATCGTCTGGGTCGCGGTCGGTGGACGCGGCGATATCACCGCCACCCTGATCGGCACTCTTGTGGTTCTCGGCGGCTTTCAGGCGCTGACGATCTATGGCGCCCAGTATGCGCTGATCGTGATGGGCGCGTTGCTGGTCTTCACGGTCTTGCTGGCGCCTGAGGGAATCATCCTTGGCATTGCCAGCCTCGTGGCGCGCATGAGCGGCTCGCGGCGGAAGGAGAAGGCGTGATGGCAATCCTTGAAACACGCGGCCTCAACAAACGCTTCGGTGGCCTGCATGTCACCAACGATGTCGACTTCACCCTCGAGAAAGGCGAGATCCATTGTTTGATCGGGCCGAACGGCGCGGGAAAGAGCACGTTTTTCCGCCTGATCCTCGGTGAATATCTGCCGTCCAGCGGACAGATATTCTATCGCGGCGAAGAGATTACGCGCGCCAAGTCGTTCGAGCGCATCCGGCGCGGCATCAGCGTCAAGTTCCAGGTTCCGGGCATCTTCAAGGCACTGAGCGTCCGCCAGAACCTCGAGATCGCGCTGCAGCATCATCTGGACGGCGCTTCTCTGAAGAACGAGATTGCGCGGCTGCTGTCTTTCCTCAAGCTGGAAGAGGCCGCGCATCAACTCGCCGGCAATCTCAGCCACGGTCAGAAGCAGTGGCTGGAGATCGGCATGGCGGTCAGCCTCAAGCCGCAACTCCTGCTGCTGGACGAGCCGACCGCGGGAATGACGCCGGACGAAACCTTTGCCACCGGCGAAATGGTGCAGGCGCTCAATGCCGAGGGTGTGACCGTGCTTGCCGTCGAGCACGACATGTCGTTCGTGCGCCAGATCTCCCACAAGGTGACGGTGCTGCATTTCGGCAAGGTCTTTGCGCAGGGCACCATCGACGAGATCATCAGCGACGATCGCGTCGCCGCAATCTATCTGGGGCAGAGCGATGCATAGCGACATTCTCCTGGAAACACGTGGTCTCTGGGCCGGATATGGCGGCAAGCCGGTGCTTCAAGGCGTCGACATGCAGGTGCGCGCCGGCGAGATCGTGGCGGTGATCGGCCGCAATGGCGTCGGCAAGTCGACACTGATGAAGAGTTTGATCGGTCTTCTGCCTGCAGATCGCGGCACTATCGACTTCAAAGGCCAGTCGCTCGCCAAACTGGCCGCGCACAAGCGTGCCCGTCTCGGTATCGGCTACGTGCCGCAGGGCCGCGACGTATTTCCGCGCATGTCGGTTGAAGAGAACCTGGCTGTTGGCCTGTCTATCTCGGGTTCGTCGTCGCAGGCGGTGTTCGAGGAAGTTTATGGCCATTTCCCGATCCTGGCCGAGCGGCGCAACCAGCGTGCCGGCACCATGTCTGGCGGCCAGCAGCAGCAATTGGCCATCGGGCGCGTGCTGGTGGGCAAGCCCTCGCTGATTCTGCTCGACGAGCCGTCGGAAGGCATTCAGCCCTCCATCGTCATGGATATTGCCAGGCTGTCGGTCGATCTCAATCGAAAGACCGGTGTTTCGATCGTTCTGGTCGAGCAGAACATCGACATGATCAAGGCCATGGCCCAGCGCTGCTATGTCATGGACAAGGGGCGGATCACCGCGACGCTGACGCCCGAGATGCTCGAGGATCGCGAGACCGTGCGCAGATATCTGGCCGTTTAACGCCCCTTCAATTCAAACGAAAATCGCATGCAAGGAGTACGTAATGTCTTGGTTTGACGAGTCCATCATGGCACGCAAGGGCGTGGCCAAGGGCAAGGCAGGAACATCCTACGCAATCACCGAGGCCACGCAGGGCAAGTATCACTATGTCTACGGCCCCTATGCGGAGCCGGTTCTGACGGTGGAGCCGGGCGCGGTGATTTCCGCCGAGACGCATGACGCCTTCGAGGGAAAGATCGCCAAGGAAACGGACAAGCCCTCCGAGATCCTGAACTTTCCGTTCCTGAACCCGCAAAACGGGCCAATCCGCGTCGAGGGTGCGGAAAAGGGCGATACACTCGCCGTCCTGATCAAGGATATAAGGCCTCGCGGTGCGCAGCCCTCCGGCACCACGGTTCTGATGCCCGAATTTGGCGGCCTCGTCCCGACCGGCGATACCGCCATGCTCAACTCGCCGCTGCCGGAAATCGTCAAGAAGGTGCATATCGATGCCGAGAAGGGCGTCAAGTGGAACGATCGCATCACGCTGCCCTATGAGCCGTTCATCGGCACCATCGGGACTGCGCCCGAAATCGAGGTAATCAGCGCGCTGGTTCCGGACTATTACGGCGGCAATATGGACCTGCCGGATGTGGCGCCGGGGGCGGTCATCTATCTGCCCGTACAGACCGCCGGCGCATATCTTTATCTCGGAGACTGTCATGCCGCACAAGGCGATGGCGAGCTCTGCGGCGTCGCCATCGAGCATCCGACGGTGACGACGGTTCAGGTCGACCTGATCAAGGGATGGACGATCAAGACGCCGCGTCTGGAAAACGATAAGTTCTACATGACCATCGGCTCGGCCCGCCCGATGGAAGATGCTGCGCGTCAGGCCTATCGCGAACTGGTGCGCTGGCTGGCTGCGGATTTCGGCTTCGAGGAGCTCGACGCCTACATGCTGCTGACCCAGGCGGGACGCGCCCGGCTCGGCAATATGGTTGACCCGAAATACACTGTCGGCACATCGATCCTCAAATCGATTTCCGGCATCGCGAGATAAGTAGAGAAAAGGGGCTGCCGGGTTCGCGACAGCCCCAATCTGCGCTGCGTGCTTATCGGCTCGGCCCTTCCGGACAGCTAGGTTCACTCCTTGCAAGCCTCGTCTTCCGCCTCGGCTGCTGCTGTCTGTTCACCCTGCTGTTGCGCCTCTACGTCCTGCTGCGATGTAGCAAGGTCTTTGTTTCCGCCAGCTTCCTGCTCGGCCAGAGGCATGGTTTTGCCGTCCTTTTGAGCCGTATCGGCATTCATGCCCGACTTGGCCTCGGCGTCTGTCTCCAGCGGCGCATGCGTTCCATCCTTGGCGATGCCTGCGGTGGCAGTCGTTTCGTTGGAAACGGAACCTGTCGTTTCCGGGCAGGCGGCAAAGGCTGTTCCGGATGCCAAGGCAGTCACTGATACAGCAGCTATCATTGCAGCGATTGGTCTCATCTTCATCGTCCTTTGGTGGATTGAGGATGAGAGGTAACCAATGGCGGAACTTGTGGTTCCTGTTTTTCTACTCTGAAGTGTACCCGTCACACCGAGGTTTGATGGCGTTCGTCGCCAAGCGGCAGATGCCGATACGCCTCACCGACGCTGCCCGGTGCGATACCGGTCTCCTCGCAAAACCGCAGCAGCGTAGGTTCATGCGCAAGAATGAACTGCAATACGCCGGCCAGGAAACCAGGTTCGCGCGCAGCCGCCCGAATGGCCTGCGCTTCGATGCCGGTGAGGGCCAGGAAACGTGGCAAAAGCTCCGGATCGGCGGCAATGAAGGACAAGGCTTGGATTGCGAGAGCCTCGGCGTGTTCGCGTGAGGGCAACGAGGAAATCATTCGGGCGTCTTTCCTGTTTTTGGGCCTGGTTCCACCGCCGGCGGCGCCGGCGCATCCTACCCATGCAAGCTGCGAAGTCCAGAAAAACGCCTGCGGTTGAAAGCCGGGCTTGCCATTCGCCTGGGGTTTCCGTTTCATCAATCATCTTGAGTTAGTCTGACGACGGGTTTGGTGCCGGTCGGCAAAAAGGCTGCCCATTTTCGCGCTTGCCGCGAGCGGCAGTCGGGACGGGAAATCAATGGCTAAGAAGGTTATGATCGTCGAGGACAACGAGCTTAACATGAAGCTCTTCCGCGACCTGATCGAAGCAAGCGGCTACGAGACCGTGCGCACGCGCAATGGCCTTGAAGCCCTCGAACTGGCCCGGACACACCGCCCGGACCTGATTCTCATGGACATACAGCTTCCGGAAGTGTCCGGCCTCGAAGTGACGAAGTGGCTGAAGGAGGACGATGAACTCCATGTCATTCCCGTCATTGCGGTTACCGCTTTTGCCATGAAGGGCGACGAGGAACGCATCCGGCAGGGCGGATGCGAAGCCTATATTTCAAAGCCCATATCGGTGCCGCGCTTCATCGAGACCATCAAATCCTACCTTGGCGACGCTTGATGGCCGTCCGCATTTCCATACGTGATCGAGTAATATCATGACCGCGCGAATTCTGGTCGTCGACGACATCCCGGCCAATGTGAAGCTGCTCGAGGTCCGCTTGCTGGCCGAGTATTTCGAAGTTCTGACGGCAACCAATGGCCTCGATGCGATCGAAACCTGCGAGAATGGCAAGGTTGACGTCGTCCTGCTTGACGTAATGATGCCGCACATGGACGGGTTCGAGGTTTGTCGACGCCTGAAAAGCGATCCGGCAACCTCTCACATTCCCGTGGTCATGATCACCGCGCTTGATCAGGTATCGGATCGCATTCGCGGGCTTGAGGCGGGCGCCGACGACTTTTTGACCAAGCCGGTCAACGATTTGCAATTGATGACGCGGGTCAGGAGCCTGGTGCGGCTGAAAATGCTGACCGACGAACTTCGCCTGCGCGCCTCCACGACACGCAATATCGGCATCGAGGAATTGCTGTCGCGCCGTCAGCCCTCGCAGGAGATGATGGCGAAGGTGCTGCTGGTAGACGAACGAGCGTCGTCTCATGAGCGCATCCGCCAGATGTTGCGCCAGACGGCGGAAATCGATCTGGCGACCGACCCGCATGCCGGGTTTTTCCAGGCGGCTGAAGCGGCCTATGAATGCATCATCGTCTCGACCAGCTTTGCGGATTTCGATCCCCTGCGGCTGTGTTCGCAATTGCGCTCGCTCGACCGCACGCGCTTCGTGCCGATCATTCTTCTGGCGGAGAACGGCGAGGAGGACCGGATCATTCGTGGCCTCGATCTTGGCGTAAACGACTTCCTGGTCCGCCCGATCGACCAGCAGGAGCTGACCGCGCGTCTGCGCACGCAGGTGAAACGCAAGCGCTACAACGATCATCTTCGTGCCAGCGTCACACAGACCATCGAGATGGCGGTGACTGACGGGCTGACCGGCCTCCACAATCGCCGCTATCTGGACAGTCACCTCCAGACATTGTTCGACCGCGCGGTGGCGCGCCGTCGCTCGCTATCGGTGATGATCACCGACCTCGACCGCTTCAAGAACGTCAACGACACCTACGGTCATGATGGCGGGGACGATGTGCTACGCGAGTTCGCCAGACGCCTGCGCAAGAATGTGCGCGGCATTGATTTGGCTTGTCGCTACGGGGGCGAGGAATTCGTCGTGGTCATGCCCGATACCGATGGTCCGGTGGCGGAAAAGGTCGCGGAGCGGATCCGCGCCGAAATTGCGCAGACGCCGTTTCCGATCGGCAAGGATGGCAAAACGCTGGAAGTCACTATCAGCATCGGCGTTTCGTCACTGCGGCGGGGGAGCGATTCGGTGGAGGACCTGATGAAGCGAGCGGATGTGGCACTCTACGAAGCCAAGATCGGGGGACGCAATCGTGTGGTTGCCAAGGCAGCCTGATGCCTGCGTCAATAGGTCTTGGTTAGCCGTTTACGTTAATGCACGCGAATTGACCGGAGTGGTTAAGAAAGTGTTGATTTCCAAGCGTTCTCGCGCGACTGTCTACCTGACAGCCTAAGACGGCGCGGGCATGGAGATCCACCCCGCAGGTCTTCGCATACCCCATGATGCTCAGGTCCGCCGCATCTCCTGGGTCCGTGGGGTCGGCCGGTCGGCACTGGCATATAGTGGCCTCCTCGTACCGCTGCCAGATCGCCGATCGGCCCCCGATCCGCAAAAATGAAAAAGCCGCCCAAAGGCGGCTTTTCGATCTCGCAGGAGTGGCGAAGATTACTTGATCTTCGTCTCTTTGAACTCGACGTGCTTGCGCGCGATCGGGTCGTACTTGCGGAACGACAGCTTGTCGGTCTTGGTACGGCTGTTCTTGCTCGTCACGTAGAAGAAACCGGTGTCTGCGGTCGACAGAAGCTTGATCTTGATGTTTGCGGCTTTGGCCATTTTGCTTGTCCGTTGAGTTCTAGAGTTCGGGCCGCCTGACCACGGCAAAAGCCGGACGCGGAAAACTTGCCGCGACACATAAAGAACGTGCGCGGAAAGTCAAGTCTGTCAGCAGTTGGGCCGGGCAAGTCGGTTCAACAACAGCACAATGTAGGCGGCAAAAAACAGCGCGAGCGACCAGGCAAAGCCGTCGACGCCGAATAGATCCATACCGATGCCGATGACCTGCGGGCCGAGCATCATGCCGAATCCGTAGCAGAAAACGAAGGCGGCATTGGCGTTGGCAAGCTCGTGCCCTGCAAGGCGCGAGCCGAGATGCGCCAGCCCGACAGTGTAGAGCGCGGCGACCACGCCGCCCCACACGAAAAGCAGGCCCGCCATCAAATGCCAGTTGACGTCTATATAGGGCAGGGCAAGCATTCCGATCAGCCCGACGCCGGCGCAGGCAAGCAGCAGATGGCGGCGATCCTTGATTCTGTCGGAAACCATGCCGAGCGGTATCTGCAGAAGCACATTGCCAAGACCGATCATCGTCAAGAGCAGCGCCGCGTCGCCTTCCGAATAGCCCACGCGGCTGCCATATACCGGAAACAGCGCGAAGCCGCCGGTTTCGACCGCTCCGAACACCAATACCGCCGCCGTCGCGGTGGGTATCAGCCAGGTGTAGCGTATAAAGCCGGCCGAACCGCCTTCCGCCACGATTTCCGGGCTTTCGCGCCATGCGGCAAGCACCGGGACGGCGGCGATCACGACCAGCGCGAAAACCGTGCCGAAGGGCAGGAAGCCGGTGCTGCCCATCTGGGCGAAAAGCCAGGGACCCGCGGCAAAGCCGAGCGACAGCACTGTTGCGTAGATGCCCAGCACCAGCCCGCGCCGGCGCGGCGGAGCCGAACTGCTGATCCAGAATTCGGACAGGATGAACAGGACGGTCAAGGCAAGGTGCAGCAAGACGCGCAGCGGGAACCACATCCAGAATGCGGGTGCGAAATAGAAGCCGACAAAGGCAAATGCGCCGAGCAGGATCATCGCCAGCATCGTCCAGACAACACCGAAACGCACCGCAAGCGGTGTCGCCAAGGGTGCCGCGGCGATCGAAGCTATGCCGGCCACGGCGGTGTTCAGGCCGATCATCGATGCGGAATGGCCGCGCGTTTCGAGGATGATGCTGAGCAGTGGCATGCCGAGCCCGATAGCAATGCCCACAACGCTGATGGAAGCGACGGCTGCCGAAATCGACAGCCAACGCATGGGAACGTCGTCGGCAACCGGCTGGGAACTCACTGTCATTTCTGAATGTCGATTAGTCCTAGAGAACGGCTCGAACGAAGCGGTTGTGGAGCATGCGGTAGAAAGGCACGGGTGCGCCCGGGTTGAGGTCGGGATCGTCGGCCAGCCGTTTTTCAAGTTCACCGAGCACGGTACGGGTGATCGCCGGAATGTCGGCCTCTCTGGCCTCGGACAATGGCAGCCAGACCAGCTCCTCTAGTTCGTTGGTGGGTCCGCCGTCAGGCAACTCCACGGCGACATCCTCCTTCCAGGCGGAAAGGAAGCGGGTATCGAACCGGCGAACGCGTCCGGGAGGGGTGATTGCTCGGGCGATGAAACGCAGTGGCCGAAGCGTTGGCTGCACCTCGTGTTCGACAAAGCCCTGCCAGTCGTGCTTGGGAGTGGCGAAGGGTTGCCTGCGCCCGATCAGCAGGCCCGCTTCCTCATAGGTTTCGCGAATGGCCGACAAGGCGATGGCGCGGGCACGCGCGATGCTTGCGCGCGCGGTCGTTGCGATCAGCTTGGCCTCGTCGGCGGGATGCATGCCGTCGATGACCGGTATGCGGCTGTCGGAGGGATCGGTGCGGCCACCGGGAAAGACGAATTTTCCGGGCATGAAGGCATGACGGGCGTGCCGACGGCCCATCAGCACCCGAACTTCACCGCCCTGGCGGTCGAGAAGCATGAGGGTTGCGGCGTCGCGGGGCCTTTTCGGACCGGGGCCGAGCGCGGAATCGCGCGCTTCGGCCCTATCCACCTGGGATTTCGTCATTCCGTCCATATGCGCACCTTAGAGCCTGTTCCTTTTCGGGTGAATCGGAATCGGCGTCTATCTTTCCTTTGGAGCATGATCTTTTCCGAAAGCCGGTTCCCAACTCGGGATCATGCTTTAGGGAAAACTCGCTGAAGACGGAATTATTCCAAGGGAGGACATTGCTCCAGTTTTCAGGCTTCGGGCTGCGACTCGATTAAATCGTCCTCGCCACCGAAGCCGTGCATATAAAGTGCCCATTGCAGGCCGATGATGGCCCCCTTGGTGGGGCGTAGCATGGCGAGTGCCATGATGATGGTCAAAGGCACCCAGATCGCAAGATGCTGCCAGGTGGACATGGTGCTGGTCGCCTCGACGCCCATGAAGGCGCCGACGACGATATGGCCGACGATCACCACCACGAGATAGGCCGGGAGGTCGTCGGCGCGATGGTGGTGCATTTCCTCTCCGCAATGCTCGCACTGATGCACCGCCTTGAGGAAAGACGAAAACAGCCTGCCTTCGCCGCAATGCGGGCAGCGGCCGAGAAGCCCTCGCTTCATTGCGGTCCAGATTGGGCGCGCAGGCCTGCCGGAGTGATGTTCGCCGCCGAATACCTGCTCTTCCATCACCGTCTCCTGTTGCGTTCCGGCTTGCGCGCCTGCGCCGCGCGGCTTCGCGATTTCTGCGCCTTCGCCTTGTGGAACGACCTCTTGGAGCCGGGCAGGGGTTTCGGATCGGTCAGCATCTCGAAGCGCATGGCGCCTGCAAGCGGCGCGACCTCGACGAGGCGAACCTCGACGCGATCGGCGAGCTGATATCCTTGGCCTGTACGATCTCCAAAAAGGGCTCGGGCAATTTCATCGTATACGTAGTAATCGCCATCCAAGGATGACACGGGTATGAAACCATCCGCGCCGAACTGCGGCAATTGGACAAAAAGTCCTGCTTTGGTCACGCCGGAAATGCGCGCGTCAAACGTGTCGTTCAGCCGCCCGGCGAGATAGCCGGCGATAAGCCTGTCGACCGTGTCGCGTTCGGCCGCCATGGCGCGGCGCTCCGTTGCTGAAATCAGCTCGGAAATATCGTCGAGACGCTCTTCCTCGGCCAGCGTCAGCCCGTCCGGACCAAGCTTCAGCGCGCCGATCAGCGCCCGGTGTACGATCAGGTCCGCATAGCGTCGGATCGGTGAGGTGAAATGCGCATAGCGGCGCAGGTTCAGCCCGAAATGCCCGAGGTTCTCCGGCGAATACAGCGCCTGGCTTTGCGAACGCAACACGACTTCGTTGACCAGGGCCTCATTTTCGGCGCCGCGAACGCGGCTCAGAATCTGGTTGAACTGCGACGGCTTCATCTGCGCGCCATGCGCAAGGGAAAGCCCAAGCGTGGCGAGAAACTCGCGCAGCGATTCCTGCTTCAGCAGCGAGGGTGCGTCATGGATGCGGTAGACCAGGCTCTGCTTTTTCGCCTCCAGTGTTTCGGCGGCGGCGACATTGGCCTGGATCATGAATTCTTCGATCAGCTTGTGAGCGTCGAGACGCTCCGGCACGATGACCCGGTCGACCGTGCCGTCGGGTTTCAGCAGAATCTTGCGCTCCGGCAGGTCGAGTTCGAGCGGCTGTCGCGATTCGCGACCGCGCTTCAACACCTCGTAAGCCGCCCACAGCGGCTTCAACACCGGTTCCAGAATGGGTCCGGTCACATCGTCCGGCACGCCGTCTATTGCCGCCTGCGCCTGCGAATAGGCAAGGCGAGCCGCCGACTTCATCATGATGCGGTGGAAGGAATGGCGAATTTTGCGCCCGTCAGCCGAAAACACCATGCGGGCGGCAAGCGCCGGCCGGTCGACATTCTCCTTCAGCGAGCACAGGTCGTTGGAGATGCGCTCGGGGAGCATCGGCACCACGCGATCGGGAAAATAGACCGAATTGCCGCGCTTCAGCGCCTCGCGGTCGAGCGCCGTGCCAAAGCGGATATAAGCCGCGACGTCGGCGATCGCGACGATTGCAACGACCCCGCCGGGGTTCTTTTCGTCCGTGTCCGGTTCGGCGAACACAGCGTCGTCGTGGTCCTTGGCGTCCGCCGGGTCAATGGTGATCAGCGGAATGTCGCGCCAGTCCTCGCGCCGCTCCATGGCTGCGGGCTTTGCGGCATCGGCTTCGGCCAGAACCTCGGACGGGAAGATATGCGGAATGTCATGCGTGTGGATGGCGATCATCGAGACCGCCTTTTCGCTGGTCAGCGAACCGAGAACCGTCAGCACCTTGGCGCGCGCGAGCCCGTAGCGTGAGGCGCGCTGCGGCTCTACCTCGACGAGATCGCCGTTCTTCGCACCGTTGCGATGTTCTTCCTCGACGACCAACTCGGCTTGCCGCTTTTCGACCGGCTCTATGCGGAAGCTTCCATCCTTGAGCACGCGGAAGACGCCGAGAACGGCTTCGCTCCGTTTCTCGAACACCTTCATCACGCGCGCCGTATAGGCAGGGCCTTGCGTCGCCTCGGTCGGAAACGTCTTGGCCAGCACGCGGTCGCCGACCCCCGCAGTAGGTCCATTGCGCGACGCCCGGATTGAAACGACGATCGGCGCTGCTCCTTCCGGCTGTTCGGTCGGGCGGGCCAGAAGCCCGCCATCGGCGTCGCGCGCGAAAATGTCGAGAACCGCGACATTGGGCAGGGCGTCTGGCCGCCTCAGCCGTTTGCGATCCTTCGCCAGCAGGCCCTCGTCCTGCAGGTCCCGCAGCATATCCTTCAGCCAGATGCGGCCTTCGCCCTTCAGGGAAAAGGCCTTGGCGATCTCGCGCTTGCCGCTGTTGTCGGGGTTGTCGGCGATATAGCGCAGGATGTCGTCGCGCGAGGGGCGAAAATCGCGCGATCCATCTCCGGAGCCGGATGCAGCGGATGGGCGGCTCTTGCCGCCAGAGGCTTTCCGCCCGGAGATGTTCCTTGCCAACGGGGCCTAGTCCTCTTTTTTCGTCGCAGGCTTTTTCGCTGCCGCCTTCCTGGCGGCCGGCTTCTTTGCAGCGGGCTTTTTGGCTGCGGTCGTCTTGGCGCGCGCCGGCTTCTTGCCGCCGCCCTTTGCTTCCTTCTCGGCAATCAACGCCACGGCGTCCTCGACGGTCACGGACATCGGGTCCTTGCCCTTGGGCAGGGTGGCGTTGATCTTGCCGAAATTGACGTAAGGCCCGTATTTGCCGTCACGCACCACGATCTTGCCGCCGCCGTCCGGATGGTCGCCAAGCTCCTTGAGGGCTGCGGCCGCCGTGCCGTTGCGTCCGCCTCTGCCCTTGGATTGCTTTTCGGCGATCACCGAAACCGCGCGGTTGAGGCCGATCGAGAACACCTCCTCGATGGAGTCGAGATTGGCGTAAGTGCCGTCATGCAGCACGAACGGACCGTAGCGGCCGAGGCCGGCCGAAATCATCTTGCCGCTTTCCGGGTGCTTGCCGACATCTCGCGGCAGAGCCAAGAGCGCCAAGGCCTTCTCATGGTCGATGGTTGCCGGCGACCATCCCTTGGGCAGGCTGGAGCGCTTGGCCTCCTTGCCTTCACCGCGCTGGATATAGGGGCCGAAGCGACCGCTGCGGAGGGTTATGTCTTCGGAGGTATACGGGTCCTTGCCGAGAACTTTGGTGCCGTTTTCGCCATTGGCCGCCTCGCCGTCGCCATTGGCGGCGTCGCCAAGCTGACGGGTGTAGCCGCATTCGGGATAGTTCGAGCAGCCGACGAAAGCACCGTATTTGCCGAGTTTCAGCGACAGATTGCCGGTGCCGCATTTCGGGCAGATGCGTGGGTTCGAACCGTCCTCGCGCTCCGGAAACACCAGCGGCGCGAGTTCCTCGTTCAGCGCATCCAGCACGTCCGTGACGCGCAATTCCTTGATGTCGTCGACGGAACCGGAAAAGTCCTTCCAGAAATCGCGCAGCACATCCTTCCAGGCGAGCTTGCCGTCGGAAATCTCGTCGAGCTTTTCCTCGAGCGACGCAGTGAAATCATACTCGACATATTTCTCGAAGAAGCTCTCCAGAAACGCCGACAGGAGACGCCCCTTGGACTGCGGTACCAATCTGCGGTTCTCGATCTTCACATAGTCGCGGTCTTCCAGCGTTTTCAGCGTCGCGACATAGGTCGAGGGCCGACCGATGCCGAGCTCCTCCATCTTCTTGATGAAGGAGGCTTCCGAGTAGCGGGGAGGCGGCTCTGTGGTGTGGTGAGTGGCGTTGACCGATTGCCGGGCGAGCGTTTCGTCGGCACGAAGCTGGGGAAGCCGGCGGCTCTCCTCGTCTTCGGCGTCTTCGTCCTTCTGGTCGGTATAGGCGGCGATGAAGCCGTCGAAACGCACGACCGAGCCCACAGCCCGCAGTTCCGCCGTGTTCGCGCCGTTGCGCGCCTCGATCTCAACCGTGGTGCGCTCGATTTCTGCCGGCTGCATTTGGCTGGCGATGGCACGCTTCCAGATCATTTCGTAGAGACGGGCCTGGTCGGCGTCCAGATATTGGCGCATCTGGGTCGGAGTGCGCGAAAAGTCGGTCGGGCGAATGGCTTCGTGCGCTTCCTGCGCGTTCTTGGCTTTTGCCGAATAATAGCGCGGCTTGTCAGGCACATATCTTGCGCCGAACTCCTTGCCGATCGCATCGCGGGCAGCCGAGATCGCCTCCGGCGCCATCTGGACGCCATCGGTACGCATGTAGGTAATCAGGCCGGCGGTCTCGCCGCCTATGTCCATGCCCTCATAAAGCCTCTGCGCCACCTGCATGGTACGGCTGGCCGAAAAGCCGAGCCGCGACGAGGCAGCCTGCTGCAGGGTCGAGGTGGTGAAGGGAGGGCCGGGGTTGCGCTTGGTCGGCTTGGCTTCGACCGATGCGACCTTGAAGGTTGCGCCGTCGAGCATGGCCTTGATTGCGTCGGCTTGCTCCTGGCTCTTGATGTCGAGCTTCTGCAGCTTCTTGCCGTCATAGACGATCAGGCGCGCTTCGAAATTTTCCGCGCGCGGCGTGCTCAGGATGGCGGCGATCAGCCAGTAGTCCTCGCGCACGAAACGCTCGATCTCCGCCTCGCGATCGCAGACGAAACGCAGAGCCACGGACTGCACGCGCCCTGCCGAGCGAGCGCCCGGAAGCTTGCGCCACAGAACCGGCGAAAGCGTGAAGCCGACCAGATAATCCAGCGCGCGGCGCGCCAGATAGGCGTCAACCAGCGGCGGATCGATCTCGCGCGGATTGGCCATTGCTTCGAGGACTGCGGGTTTCGTAATGGAGTTGAAGACGACCCGCTTGATCGACTTGTCCTTCAATACGCGCTTCTGCTTGAGCACCTCCAGCACGTGCCAGGAAATCGCTTCGCCCTCGCGATCCGGGTCGGTGGCGAGAATCAGGCCGTCGGCGTCCTTGACCGCCTTGGCGATATCGGTGAGGCGCTTGGACGAAGCCGTGTCCACGGCCCACGACATGGCGAAATCGTCGTCAGGCCTGACGGAGCCATCCTTTGCCGGCAGATCGCGAACGTGCCCGAAGGAGGCGAGAACCTTGTAGTTCCTGCCCAGATATTTGTTGATGGTTTTGACCTTGTTGGGCGATTCGACGACGACGACGTCCATATTTACTCGCATTTCCGGGCCGCGCCGTACCGAACGCGGCGCGCGACAGATTTTCCTTGATGGTCAGTCACATGGCTGCGCTTTCCCGTTCGGTCAAGTGGCGGGGTGGAAAAACGGGCGCTGCGACAGGCTTACAATTTTTGATTGTATAACTTACGTGTTGCAATCCTTGGTATATTCAATGTACCTTATTGATGATGGCCTGAGCGACCCTAGCGAGTTCGGCCGAACCGAACATGTCACATGACCCTGCGTCATGGCAAATGTGCCGCGCAGGCTGGAGGAGTAGTGCGCATGCAGCAGGCCTTCACGACAAGACGTACGGACACGCTGGATTATTTGCAATCTATGCTTGGCCAGTTACGTACGATGGCCGAGGCTGAACGATGCGACATGCTCGCCTATCTCATAGGTATGGCCTACATCGAGGCAAGCGACATCATTCGCGGTGAACGGCCGTCACGCGTGCAGCGATACCGCTCCTCCTGAGTGGCGCTCCAGCCGGCCAGCGAGATCGAGCTCCAGCAGGATCATGAACAGTTGCGCCGGGTGCAGACCTGTGTGGCGTACAAGGTCATCGACGGCAACGGGCGCCGGCCCCAACGCCTCGACCACGCGGGCGCGATCGTCGTCGGCGGGTGGATGCGCGGCGGCGAAGTCCGGAGGCTCCTGGAGCGACGAAGATGGCTCTTGTCTCATGCCGGCTAGGGGTGCGAATGCCTCGGCAATATCTCGCGCATTGGTCACCAGCGTCGCCCCGTCCTTGAGCAGGCCGTTCGTGCCGGCGGCGCGCGGATCGAGCGGCGAGCCGGGCACCGCAAACACCAACCTGCCCATTTCGCCGGCAAGCCGCGCGCTTATCAGCGAGCCGGAACGCAAGGCTGCCTCGACCACCACCAGCCCAAGCGCGATGCCGGCGATGAGGCGGTTGTGGCGCGGAAAATCCTGGGCGCGCGGTTCCCAACCGAACGGCATCTCGGAGACCAGCGCGCCGCCATTTTTCGCGATTTCTTCGCAGAGGCCGACGTTTTCCGGCGGGTAGATACGATCAAGTCCACCGGCGAGAACGCCGATGGTGCCTGTCGGCAAGCTCGCTTGATGGGCTGCCGTATCGATGCCCCGCGCCAGCCCGGAGACTACGACGCAGCCGTCGCGACCGAGATCGGTGGCCAGCATGCGCGCCATCTTCACGCCGGTTAAAGAAGCATTGCGTGCCCCGACGATCGCCACCGGTGTCGGTGTGAAGACGGTGCTCGAGCCTTTGACCGCCAGGAGCGGCGGCGGGTTTTCGATGCGCCGCAGCGCCGGTGGATAATCGGCTTCGCCGACGCCGATGAAACGCGCACCGAATTTGCGCGCCGTTTCCATTTCGGCTTCGGCTTGTGCAATCGAGGGAACATGCGCGCTGCGCCTTGCGCCGCCCGAGCGCATCAATTCCGGCAACATTTCGATGGCCGTTTCGGCCGAGCCGAAGCGGTTTATCAAATCGCGAAAACTGGCCGGGCCAATGTTCGGCGTGCGGATCAGCCGAAGCCAGTTGAGCCGTTGCCGGTCGCTGAGACGTGGACCGGCGGCGACATTCATCATTTCGCTCCGATCCGCGATTCCGTGCCGGCAAGCAGCCTGGAAATATTGGCGCGGTGTTTCACGATCACGATCAAGCTCATCAGCGCAAACAACGCCGCGATGGTCGGGAAGCCAAGAATATAAAGAGCTACCGGCACCGCGACCGCGGCGATCAGCGCGGCCAGTGACGAATAGCGCGTGATAATCGCGACGCCGAGCCATGCGATCGCGAAGACCAGCGCACCCTGCCAGGCAAGGCCGATCAGCACACCGAGATAGGTGGCGACGCCCTTGCCACCCTTGAAGCCGAGCCAGACGGGAAACAGATGGCCGATGAAAGCGCCGAAGCCGGCGGCCAGCGCCGCCTCGGGAGCGAAGGAACCTGCGATCAGCACTGCGGCCGTGCCCTTCAGCGCGTCAAGAATGAGGGTAAGGGCTGCAAGGCCCTTGTTTCCAGTGCGCAGCACATTCGTTGCGCCGATATTGCCCGATCCGATCTTGCGCACATCGCCGAGCCCGGCAGCACGCGTGATCAGCAGGCCGAAGGGAATGGACCCCAGCAGATAGCCGAAGGCCAGCGCCACAAGGAGGTAGGGTAAGGAAATCTGTAGCGCGGAATCAGCCATTCATTTCCCCCAAAACTCAGGCTGAAAAGACTGTGCGGCCGGCCACCAGCGTTTGCAAGACCCGGCCCTGCAGACGCGCACCCTCGAAGCAGGTGTTTTTCGAGCGTGAAAGAATGGCGTTCTCGCGAACGATCCAGGGCTCATCGAGGTCGACCAGAACGAGATCGGCGGTAGCTCCTGGCTTCAGCGTGCCGCCCGGTAGCCCGAACAGTTTTGCCGGTGCGGTCGACACAGCCTCGATCAGACGCAACAGTGGGATGTCGCCGTTGTGATGAAGCCGCAGCGTCACGCCAAGCAGCGTTTCCAGACCGATCGCCCCGTCGGCTGCATCGGCGAACGGGAGGCGCTTTGTATCGACATCCTGCGGATCGTGCGAGGAAACGACGATATCGACGGTTCCGTCCCTGAGAGCCTCGACCATCGCCAGGCGGTCTTCTTCAGCGCGAAGCGGCGGCGATAGGCGAAAGAAGGTACGATACTCACCGACGTCGTTTTCGTTGAGCGCCAGATGGTTGATGGACACGCCGGCACTGACTTTGGCGCCGTCCGCTTTGGCGCGGGCCACTGCCATTGCCGCCATGGCGGTGGAGATCTTGGCGGCGTGATAGCTGCCGCCGGTCAGGCGCGCCAGCATCAGGTCGCGTTCCAGCGGGATGGCTTCCGCCTCGCGCGGAATGCCGGAAAGGCCGAGCCAGCTTGCATAGAGCCCTTCATTCATGACGCCGGCGGCGGCCAGGTCGCGATCCTGCGTTTCATGCGCGATGGTTGCGCCGAAGTCGCGGGCATAGGTCAGCGCCCGGCGCATGGTCAGCGCGTTTGCTATGGTGCGGCGCCCATCGGTGAAGGCGACCGCGCCGGCCTCGCGCAGCAGGCCGAACTCGGTCATCTCGCGGCCTTCAAGGCCCTTGGTGATGGCGGCTGCCGGAAAGACATTGACGATCGCGGTGTCGCGCGCGGTTCTCAGCACGAACTCCACCAGCGCCACATTGTCGATAACCGGATGCGTGTCCGGCATCATGACGACCGAGGTAATGCCGCCGGCGGCGGCGGCAACGCTTGCCGAGGCGATTGTTTCGCGATGCTCAGCGCCCGGCTCGCCGATGAAAACGCGCCCGTCGACCAAACCCGGAATGATGGTTTTGCCGGCGCAGTCGATGGTCTCGGCGCCTGTGGGTGTGCCTTGGTTGAGGGCGTCAGCGCCGGCGGCTACGATCTTCCTGCCGTCCACGATGACGGTACCCACCTCATCGAGGCCGCGCGACGGGTCGACGATGCGGGCGCGGCTGAAAACGGTGACGCTCATCGTTCGCTCTCGTCGGGGTTGCGGCGCGGGTCGAGCAGCGCCTCCATCACCGCCATGCGAACGGCAACGCCCATTTCCACCTGTTCCTGAATGACGCTTTGCGGGCCGTCGGCGATCTCGGAAGCGATCTCGACGCCGCGATTCATCGGGCCTGGATGCATGACCAGCGCATCCTCCTTCGCGGCCTTCAGCTTTTCGGCGTCCAGCCCGAAATAGCGGAAATATTCTCGCACCGAAGGCACGAAGGCACCTTCCATGCGCTCGCGCTGCAGCCGCAGCATCATCACGACATCGGCGTTTTTCAGGCCCTCGGCCATGGTGGCGCAGACCTCGACGCCCATCTGGGCGATGCCCGACGGCAGCAGCGTGGAGGGCGCCACCACGCGCACGCCGGCGCCAAGCGCATTGAGCAGCAGGATGTTGGAGCGCGCGACGCGCGAATGCAGTATGTCGCCGCAGATGACGACCGTCAGGCCGGCAATGCGGCCCTTGGCGCGGCGTATCGTAAGCGCATCGAGCAAGGCTTGTGTCGGATGCTCATGCGCGCCATCGCCGGCATTCACCACCGAACAGCCGACCTTCTGTGCCAGCAGGGCCGCAGCACCCGCGGAGGCATGCCGGATGATCAATATGTCCGGTCGCATCGCGTTCAAGGTCATTGCGGTGTCGATCAGCGTCTCGCCCTTCTTCACCGACGAACTCGCCACCGACATGTTCATGACATCGGCGCCGAGCCGTTTGCCGGCAAGTTCGAAGGAGGATTGCGTACGCGTCGATGCCTCGTAGAACAGATTGATCTGCGTGCGTCCGCGCAGCGTCGACATCTTCTTTTCCGGCCGGCGTGACACAGCTACCGCGGCGTCGGCTCGGTCGAGCAATATTTCTATATCTACGGGAGATAGCTCCCGTATGCCGAGCAGATGGCGGTGCGGATATAGGGGCAGGGACGAGGCGTCTGTCATCTCAAGGCCGTGCTATAGGCGTGCGTGAAAGGCATCGCAAGCATTCGCACCGGCTGGCGGCAATTTCCACCGGGTTTTTTAATCGCGCAGTCAACGGTGCATGGGCTATAAAGCCGACCGAGCGCGCCGGATTCGCCCGGCGTCGAGAATGTCGTATAAGGATTGCGCGTGACCGACGAGGCAACGAACCAGTCTCCGCCGTTGACCGGAAGCAATGCCTGGCGGGACGATCCGTTGCTGGTGCAACTGGCGGAGGATTTTTCCGAGTCCGTGCGCAAGGATCTCGATGGCCTTGGCCGCTTCGTCATGTCGGCCGAGGCGCAGGATTTGGCACGGCTCGCCAATATCGAAGTGCCCAGGCTGAAGACGCATGATCGCTTTGGCAATCGGATCGACATCGTCGAGTATCATCCGGCCTATCACGCACTGCTGCGCCGCTCGATAGCCGGTGGGCTGCACTCGTCGGTGTGGGAGAATGGTGCCGGTGAAACCGGAAAGCGGCACCAGGTCCGCGCTGCACGGTTCTATCTCACTGCCGAACTGGAATCGGGGCATCTATGCCCGATCACCATGACCAGCGCCTCTCTGGCCGCGTTGATGGCAAGCCCAAAGCTGTTTCGCGAATGGGCGCCGCGCGTCACCACGCGCAAATACGACCAGTCGCAGAAGCCACCCGTCGAGAAGGCCGGGCTCACGCTCGGCATGGGAATGACCGAGAAGCAGGGCGGCACCGATGTACGTGCCAACACGACGAAGGCGGAGCGCGCCGGTGGCAGCTTCTACAAGCTCACCGGCCATAAATGGTTCATGTCCGCGCCGATGTCGGATGCCTTTCTGGTGTTGGGGCAGGTGCGGGAAGGATTGTCGTGCTTCCTGGTGCCGCGCATCCTCGGCGACGGCTCCGGTAACGGCTTTCGCTTCCAGCGTCTGAAGGACAAGCTCGGCAACCGCTCCAACGCTTCGTCGGAAGTTGAATTCGTCAACGCCATTGGTGAGATGATCGGTGAGCCGGGGGCCGGCATCAGGACGATCATGGACATGGTCACCTTGACCAGACTCGATTGCGCCGTAGCCTCGTCGGGCATCATGCGCGCCGGACTGGCCGAAGCCGTGCATCACGCGCGTCATCGCCATGTCTTCGGCACTGCGCTGATCGAGCAGCCGCTGATGCAGCGCGTGCTTGCCGACATGGCGTTGGATGTCGCGGGGGCGACGGCGCTCTCGTTCCGGCTTGCGCGCTCCTTTGACGAAGCGGCAAGCGACCGAGGCGAGGCGGCCTTCGCCCGTGCGATGACGCCGGTGGTCAAATATTGGGTCTGCAAGATCGCGCCGGCGCTGCTCTATGAGGCGATGGAGTGCCTAGGTGGCAACGGCTATGTCGAGGAAGCGCCGCTCGCCCGCTATTACAGGGAAGCACCCGTCAACGCGATCTGGGAGGGCTCGGGCAACGTCATGGCGCTCGACGTCTTACGCGTTCTTGGCCGTGCGCCGGCGCTGTTCGACGATGTACTGGCCGGCATAGAACGAGACCTGGGGACGGGTGGCCCCGGCACCATCGGGGTGTTGCGTGCAGCCATGCAGGTGGCGTCGTCCGACGAGGGCTCGGCGCGCATCCTGACAGAACAACTGGCGTTGTCGGCCGCCGCCGCCGAACTGAAGCGGCTTGGGGCAGGGCGCATAGCCGACGCCTTCATCGAGACGCGGCTTGCCGGTCAATGGCGCGGAACCTATGGCATGCTCGATGCTCGCCACGATGCGCGCATGATCGTCGATACGCTCTATCCGGCAGGCTGACCGGCCATCCTACGATCGATTAGCTTTTTTTGAACAAACACTTGCGGTCGCTTGTTGGTTCAACGCTGGCATCCCATGCCGGGCCGTTTATTAACAGTCGGCTCCTGTCTGTTAACCTTAATAAATGGTTTACGTTGCAGCGCTTGCCTGTGGGTTCCACTGTTACAAGCTACCAGCAGGACCGCTCATGAATAAGAATCGCATCATAGCCTCCAACTCTTGCGCCTCGTCCAGAGAGCAAGTCGGTTGCGATCACCTATGCAGCGAGGGCTGCTGATGCGTTATCTCATCGCGCTCTGGCTGGCGCCGCTGGTACTGTTCTGGGGATGGTTCGGCCTGTCATTCTACGACGTGAATTTTGGCTACGTCCTGCTGACGCGGCAGGCGCATGACCTCATTTTCCAGCTTTACGGCGAGGTCCTCGGCATCGACCCCGCGATCATCCCGATGATGATTGTCAAAGCCTGCATATTCGATGGGCTGATCGTCCTGGCGATTGTCGCCTTTCGCCGCCGCCGCACCATCGCGGCATGGGTGAGGGCGCAGCGTGCACGTTATCTTGGCACGGCTTCCTCGCCGAGGATGTGAAGTCGGTCCAGCACGCCTTGGAGAATGAAGGCGGCGGCCGCCGAATCGATCTTCGTCTTTCGCTTCGCCCGCGAAAAATCCATTTCGATCAGGCTGCGTTCGGCAGCCACTGTTGACAGGCGCTCATCCCAGAAGGCGAAGGGCAGATCGGTCAGCCGCGCGATGTTGCGGACGAAGGCGCGCGAGGCCTGTGCGCGCGGGCCCTCGCTGCCGTCCATGTTGACCGGCAGGCCGATGACGACTGCAGCGCAATTCTCCCTCGCAAGCAGGTCGAGCAGGGTTGCCGCGTCGATCGAAAACTTCTTGCGGATGATAACCGGGCGCGGATGGGCAAATGACAGGCCGCGGTCCGACACGGCAACGCCGATTGTCTTGTCGCCAAGGTCGAGGCCGGCAAGTGTGCGCCCGTTTACGAGAAGCGGTGGCAGGTCTTCGATCGCGACGATGTTCAAGCGGGTCGAGCTTTCCTTTGACATGGATACGTCGCCTTCTATCCTTCGATGGAGAAAAAATCGAGGAGACGACGCTCATGAAAATCACCTGGTATGGCCAATCCGCCTTTCGCATCGAGACCGGTGGCTCAAAAATCCTGATCGATCCGTTCCTCACCCAGAACCCGCTGTGGAAAAAGGGTTGGGAAGGACCGGCCGAGGGCGTAACCCATGTGCTCCTGACCCACGGCCACAACGACCATGTCGGCGACGCCGCGGCAATCCTGAAGAAGACCGGCGCGATACTCGTCTCCAACTTTGAAGTCTGCATGTATCTGGCGGGCCAGGGCGTGCCGGCAAGCCAGGTCAATCCCGGCAATCATGGCGGCACGATCGACTGCGGCGGCTTCACCACGACCTTCGTTCAGGCGTTGCATTCATCGTCCTTCGGCGCGGACAGTGGTTCGAACGTCTATCTGGGTAATCCCAACGGCCTGGTGCTGCATTTCCCGAACGACCGCACGCTCTACCATATGGGCGACACCGACATTTTCTCCGACATGGGCCTGATCAACGAACTGCATGAGCCGAAAATCGGCCTCGTGCCGATCGGCGACCGCTTCACCATGGGCGGCGCGGTGGCGGCGCTCGCCTGCCGGCGGTACTTCAAGTTCGAGACCGTTTTCCCGTGTCACTATGCGACGTTTCCGTTGCTCGACCAGACGGCGGAAAAGTTCGTCGCCGGCATGGAGGGATCGGGCGTAGATGTCGTGGTGCCCAAGGTCGGCGAAACGAAGAACATCTGAGCGCCTTCACTGCCGTGCGACATGGCTGTTGCGTGCTGCGTGCTGCGCCGCTATAGCCCGGACATCATGACCAATCCGGTTTTCCCGAGAGTTTCCGATGTCCGTTGACCTGCAGACCGTCAAGCGCGTCGCGCGCCTTGCCCGCATTGCCGTGACCGAGGAAGAGGCCGCGCAAATGGCCGGCGAGTTGAATGCGATCCTCGGCTTCGTCGAGCAGTTGGGTGAGGTCGATGTGTCGGGCGTCGAGCCGATGACGTCGGTGATGCCGCTGGCCATGCGGCAGCGTGCCGACGTGGTCACCGATGGCGACAAGGCGCCCGACATCGTCGCCAATGCGCCGGCGACCGACGAGAATTTCTTCCTGGTCCCCAAGGTCGTGGAATAGCACTGCCACCGACGCCTAGATCCGATGCAGGCCGAACGGAACGAAAATGACTGAACTGACCAAACTGACAATTTCCGAGGCACGCGCCAAACTTCGGGCACGAGAGTTTTCGGCACTTGAGCTCACCGACGCCTATCTCGGGGCGATCGACGCCGCAAACCAGACGCTCAACGCCTATGTCGCCGTCACCCATGACAAGGCGCGTGAGATGGCGAGAGCTTCCGACCAGCGACTGGCCAAGGGCGAGGCGGGCGCGCTCGAAGGCGTTCCGCTCGGCGTCAAGGATCTGTTCGCCACCGAAGGCGTGCACACGCAGGCCGCCAGCCACATTCTCGACGGTTTCAGGCCGCGCTATGAATCGACCGTCACCGCCAATCTGTGGGCTGATGGCGCGGTGATGCTCGGCAAGCTCAACATGGACGAGTTCGCGATGGGCTCGTCCAACGAGACTTCACACTACGGCGCGGTCATCAATCCGTGGCGGGCGGAGGGCTCCAACAAGAACTTGGTGCCGGGCGGCTCGTCCGGCGGCTCGGCGGCCGCGGTTTCCGCCTGGCTGTGCGCGGGCGCGACAGCGACCGACACCGGCGGCTCGATCCGCCAGCCGGCGGCCTTCACCGGAACGGTGGGCGTAAAGCCGACCTATGGCCGTGTCTCGCGCTGGGGTGTCGTTGCCTTTGCCTCGTCGCTCGATCAGGCCGGGCCGATCGCCCGCGACGTGCGCGACGGCGCCATCCTCCTCAAATCCATGGCCTCTGTCGACCGGAAGGACACCACGTCGGTTGATCGGGCAGTGCCGGATTACGAGGCGGCAATCGGCCGCCCGGTCAAAGGTCTGAAGGTCGGGATTCCGAAGGAATACCGGGTCGACGGCATGCCCGAAGATATCGAGGCGTTGTGGCAGAAGGGCGTTGCCTGGCTGAAGGATGCCGGGGCCGAGATCGTCGACATCTCGCTGCCTCACACGAAATACGCGCTGCCGGCCTATTACATCGTCGCGCCTGCGGAGGCCTCTTCCAATCTCGCGCGCTACGACGGGGTGCGCTACGGGCTGCGTGTGCCGGGCAAGGACATCACCGACATGTATGAGCAGACCCGTGCCGCCGGTTTCGGTCACGAGGTCAAGCGCCGAATCATGATCGGCACCTATGTGCTTTCGGCCGGCTACTACGACGCCTACTACCTTCAGGCGCAGAAGGTCCGCACGCTGATCAAGAAGGATTTCGAGGACGCCTTTGCCGCCGGTGTCGATGTTATCCTCACGCCTGCCACCCCGTCCGCCGCCTTCGGCGTCGCGGATGAGGATATGGCCAGCGATCCGGTGAAAATGTATCTCAACGACATCTTCACCGTGACCGTGAACATGGCCGGCCTTCCGGGCATTGCCGTGCCTGCGGGGCTTGACGCGCGCGGCCTGCCGCTCGGATTGCAGCTCATCGGCCGTCCCTTCGAGGAGGAGACGCTGTTCCAGACGGCTCACGTGATTGAGCAGGCGGCCGGCCGGTTCGAGCCGCAGAAGTGGTGGTAAGGGGGCTTCCGCCACCCCTTATGAGGTGACGGATGTTCTTCTTCCTATCGAAAGTCTTCTGGTTTTTCATCCAGCCGCTCAATCTGGCGATTTTCCTGCTTTTGGTCGGGCTCGTGGCTCTGGTCGCCCGGTGGAAGCGGCTGGCGATTGCCGGCTGCTCCGGCGCATTCCTGATTCTTGCCTTCGCGACCTGGACTTCGCTCGGTGCGCTTATGCTGACGCCGCTGGAGGAACGCTTCGGTCGTCCGGCCGTGCTGGAGAAGGTCGATGGCATAATCGTGCTCGGCGGCGGACTGGAAGGAGCGATCAATCTCGCGCGCGGCGGCTATGAACTCAACGCCGGTGGCGACCGCATGGTCGAGACCGCCATTCTGGCTCGCCGCTTCCCGACGGCGAAGGTGGTTGTCAGCGGCGGCACAGGCACGTTGGTTCTCGATGGAGAGGGGGATGCCGAAACGGCGCCCCGGCTGCTTTCGGCGCTCGGCGTCGAGCGGCAGCGGATGGTGCTGGAGAACAAGTCGCGCGACACTTATGAGAATGCGCTGTTCACGAAGGAGCTCGTGTCGCCGAAACCGGGTGAGACCTGGCTGTTGGTGACGTCGGCCTTTCACATGCCCCGTTCGATGGCGCTGTTCGCCAAGGCGGGGTTTGCGGTCACTCCATGGCCAGTGGATTACCGTACATCCGGCGTGGAGGGGGTGGGATTTTTCCGCGATGCACCGCAGGATTCGCTTCGCAATACCACCACCGCGATTCGTGAATGGATAGGGCTTATCGCCTATTGGCTCTCCGGCCGCATCGACTCTCCCTTTCCCGGCCCGGCCTGACGTTCCTTCATCAAGGTCGAACCGAGGACACGCGCCGACACAATCGCGCCACGAAGCTTACCGGTTCATTACCGCATTGCGACCGGTAAGCTGCTGATATGATTGGAAAATCGATCGCGCCAGCATGGCAGCTATGCGAAAGTGGCCATGCTTTGGCCACTTTCGCCGGTTGCTAAGCATGGCACGATGGCGTATCCAGCCGGCCCATTGCGAGCGGGCCAGACGGTCGCACTCGCGCAGGCTCTCTGGGATTGAAAAATTACATCATGGGTGATGGCATTCAGAAGTCTTGCTGGGGTCTTACCGCCAAGGCGGTGATCGGCATTGCGGGGCTTATTCTCTTGACCTGGCTGGTCGGCGGAATCGATACCGCTACGATGCTCGCGTCCAATTGATCGCGACGCTTGTTTGAATTCGAAAGAGGCGCGGCTTTCGCGTCTCTTTTATTTTGTTCGGACGGTGTCGTTGGTAAGGCAGCCAAGGTCGGCGAATGCCGTGCCTTGACTGGAAAATGCCTGTAAAGCATCTACTTTAGTGCAAGATTCCCATTCCAGATCCGTGGAGATCGGCCGTCGTGTTCCTGTCGGTTTTTGACCTGTTCAAGATTGGCATCGGTCCGTCGAGTTCTCATACGATGGGTCCGATGACGGCGGCTGCCCGTTTCCTTGAGGAGCTTCTGGGCGACGACTGGCCACGCCCGGCCGGCGCGAAGGTCGAGCGCATCGCCGCGAGCCTGCATGGCTCGCTTGCCTATACCGGCGTCGGCCACGGCAGCGACCGGGCTGTGATCCTGGGTCTCACCGGACTGATCCCGACCACGGTCGATCCGGACCTTTCGGATGCCATCATCGAAAGGGTCACGCTTGAAAAGCGTGTTTCCCCACCCGGCCATCCGTCCTACCGTTTCGATCCGGCGACCGATCTGGTTCTTGACAAGAAGACGCCGCTGCTCGGCCACGCCAACGGCATGGCGTTCTATGCCTATGATGGCGAAGATCATCTGCTGCTGAAACGGATTTACTATTCGGTCGGCGGCGGCTTCGTCGTTTCGGAAGAAGAGCTTCAGCGCTTGAAGTCGCGCGGTGCGCCGAAATCCGACGATGCCGTGCCTTATCCCTTCAAACATGCGGCCGAAATGTTGGAAATGGCGGCAAAGAGCGGCCTGTCGATTGCTGAAATGAAGCGCGCCAACGAGGAGACGCGCCAGTCGCGCGAGGAACTCGATGCTGGCCTCGACAGCATCTGGGCAGCGATGAAGGGTTGCATAGAGCGCGGCCTTTCGAAGGACGGCATCATGCCCGGCGGGCTGAAAGTGCGACGCCGAGCCCGCCAGCTTCACGACAAGTTGCAGGAAGACTGGCGTCAGAACCGGCCGAATCCTCTGCTGGCGAACGATTGGCTGGCGGTCTATGCCATGGCCGTCAACGAGGAAAACGCTGCCGGCGGGCGCGTCGTCACCGCGCCGACCAATGGCGCGGCCGGCACGCTGCCGGCGGTGCTGCGCTACTGGCTGCATTTTCATGTCGACGCCGATCAGGCAAGCATCCGCGATTTTCTGCTGACCTCGGCCGCCATAGGCGGGATCATCAAGTCGAACGCATCGATCTCCGGCGCGGAGGTCGGTTGTCAGGGTGAGGTCGGCTCGGCCTCGGCAATGGCGGCCGCCGGTCTTTGCGCGGTCATGGGCGGAACCCCGGCACAGGTGGAAAATGCCGCCGAGATCGCGCTTGAGCATCATCTCGGCATGACCTGCGATCCGGTCGGCGGATTGGTGCAGGTGCCTTGCATCGAGCGCAATGCGCTTGGTGCGGTCAAGGCGGTTACTGCTGCATCCCTGGCGATCAAGGGTGACGGCACGCATTTCGTGCCGCTGGATGCCGCGATCGAAACCATGCGGCAGACCGGCATGGACATGAGCGAGCGCTACAAGGAAACCAGCCTCGGCGGCCTTGCCGTCAATGTCGTGGAGTGCTGAGGCAAGCTAGTCTGGCCCGGTGGAAAATACCGATTGTCCGTTGACCGTCGCGCCGCTCGCGCTAAACCAAGGGCCATGGCCACCCTGAACCTCGTCAAGCTTTGCGTCGGATGCGACAGCGTCGAAGACCTGGAAGCGTGGATCGCGTCCAGTCTCGATGAATGCCGCCGATCCGGCGAGCCGATCGAGGACTATCACACGACCCGCATGACGCCGACCCGCGGCGCCGAACTGCTTGCCGGCGGCTCGCTCTATTGGGTGATCAAGGGCAACGTTCAGTGCCGCCAGCGGCTGCTGGAAATCCGCCCATTCACCGATGGCGAGGGAATTTCGCGCTGCCGTCTGGTGCTTGAACCGACCGTCATCCGTACGGACTGGCAACCTCGCCGCGCTTTTCAGGGATGGCGCTATCTCAAGGCTGCCGACGCGCCTGCCGATCTCGGCGATGGCGCAGCCGCCGCCCTGATGGCGATGCCGCCGAAGCTCAGGCGCGAACTCGCCGATCTCGGCCTTCTTTGAAACTATCCGTCCGCGGGTCGCATTCGCCAGCGCTACAGCATCGTTTGAACGCAACAGATAAGCCAGCCCTTGCAAGCTGTGTGTCGCTGTCACATCTTCCTGTGAAGATGAGCGACAAGAAACAACCCGCGCCGGTCGACAATCCCGGCCTCCCGTCGAGGTCGCGGTCGAGTGCGGGCGAAATCGAGGCGTTCCTGCGTCAGGCGCGCGCCGTCAGCACGGCAAAAGGCGAAGGCTCCGGGCGGCTGATCCTGGCGCTGGACGCGACCATGAGCCGGCAGCCGACCTGGGATCTGGCCTGCACGCTACAGGCGCAGATGTTCGATGCGGTGGGCAACAATGGCTCGCTCGCCGTGCAACTCGTCTATTTTCGTGGCTTCGGCGAGTGCCGGGCCTCCAAATTCGTCGCCGATACCGCGTCCTTGAAGCAGTTGATGACCAAGATCGAGTGCCATGGCGGTCTGACCCAGATCGGCAAGGTGCTTTCCCATGCGTTGAAGGAGACGGCGCGTGGAAAGATCGGCGCGGTGGTCTATATCGGCGATTCCATGGAAGAACATCTGGACGAGTTGGCAGCGAAAGCCGGGTCTTTGGGGCTGCACGGCGTGCCGATGTTCATTTTTCAGGAAGGGCGCGATCCTGTCGCCGAAACCGGGTTCAAGGAGCTTGCCCGATTGTCGAAGGGCGCATGGTTCCGTTTCGATCGCGACGCGGCCGCCACTCTGGCGAAGCTTCTTTCGGCCGTTGCGGTCTTTACCACCGGCGGCCTGAAGGCGCTTGAGGCGCGGGGCAGGGCGGAGGATCGCCTCATGATTGAACATCTACGAGGTGGGCGAGGATGACGGTTCTGCTCGGCACGCTGGTTGTTGTAACCGTGCTGCTGGTGGTGGCAGTGACGTTTCTTCGCGCTGACCCGGCGCGCCTTGCCGGTTTGCTGACCGCAGCCGGTCCCATTGCGCTCGGCATTCTCGGCGTGGTGCTGCTGTTGTTCGGCCGTGCCGGGCTTGGAGGCATGCTAATTTCAGCGGCGATGGCATGGTATGCGTCAGGCCGGCTTCGTCGCGCGTCGCGGAAGAAAACCCCAGGCCAGCGCTCCACTGTGCGCACCGCTGCGCTGGAAATGGAACTTGATCACGACACCGGCTTGCTCGACGGGCTGGTGCTTGCCGGACGTCACGAGCAGAAAGTGCTAAGCGCAATGTCGCTCAGTGAGCTTCTGGAGCTCCATGACGATCTCGCCGGCGACGCGGAGAGCCGCCAGTTGCTAGAGACTTATCTTGATGGCCGGTTTCCCGTCTGGCGCGAAGACGCGCAGGCGCACCGTCGCGACGGGGAGCGAGTTTCGCCAGGTTCTGGCGCCATGACTGAGGAGGAGGCCTACAAGGTCCTTGGTCTTGAAGCGGGGGCTACCGCGGCGGATATCCGCCAGGCGCACCGCCGCCTGATGCAGCGCTTGCACCCCGATCTCGGAGGCACGTCTTTCCTTGCGGCGCGTATCAACGAAGCCAAGGACGTCTTGCTTGCCAAACACGATTAGGTCTCCTTCGACACCAAACAACCGGGAGAGTTCGAGCCGCGCCTAGTTCTGGACGGCGTAGCAGGAAATTTTCTTCTTCTTCAACGCCGAGCAGGCGTCCCACGCAGCCGATTTGGAATTGAAACCGCCAAAGCGGGCGCGGTGGTAGGTCACTCCGCCTTTGCGGAATTCGACCGTGAAGCCGGATGCGTCGGCAAGCACGGCCGGAGCCTGTTGGGAGGCTTTCGACAGGAAGGCTTCGGCCTCGGCGCGGCTCGGCGAAGAGGCAATCTGCACCACCCAGCCCGAGGCTACGGAAGCTGTGCTTACCGGATCCACATCGCCTTCGGCCTGCGGGGTTGCCGCTTCAAGACCGACTTGAGGGCGGGGCGTGGGGCCGGCATAAGCCTGGATTACCGGGGCTTCGGAGGCGGGAGCCGGGATCGGCGCGCGGGGCGCCTTTGCATCCATCGCCACGACAACTTCCGCATCCGGCCGCACGTCGGGCGTCGGTGCATTGCGCTTAGGCAGGATGACCTTGGTAAGCGCGTTGATCGGCGAGCCGCCGGCGCTGGCGATCAGCGGCTCGCTCTTGCCGCGGCTGGAGGCGCTCGGCACATATTTCTTGAGCAGGCTGGCCATGTAGTTGTCGCGGGCAGCGCCGCTCGAGCCGCCCATCACCACGGCTACGACGCGGCGGTTGCCATCCGAAACCGACGAGACGAGATTGAAGCCCGAAGCGCGCGTATAGCCGGTCTTGATGCCATCCACGCCTTTGATCCGGCCGAGAAGCCGGTTGTGATTGGCGATGCGCCGGCTTCCATAGGTGAAGGAGCGCGTGGAGAAATAGCCGTAATATTGCGGATAGTGTTCCCGAAGCGCGATGCCGAGCGTCGCCATGTCGCGGGCCGTGGTGAATTGCGCGGTATTGGGCAGTCCGTGGGCGTTACGGAACACCGTGCTCTTCATGCCGAGGCTGCGCGCCTTGGCGGTCATCATGCGGGCGAAGCGCTCTTCCGAACCGGCCAGCAGCTCGCCGAGAGCTGTTGAGGCGTCGTTCGCAGACTTGGTGACAAGCGAATAGATCGCCGTTTCGACGCTGATGGATTTGCCCGCCTTGACGCCGAGCTTGGTCGGCGGTTCAGCTGCGGCATTGGCCGAGAACGGAACCTGCGTCTGTTTGCTGATCTTGCCGTTGGCGAGCGCTTCGAAGGTCAGATAAAGCGTCATCATCTTGGTAAGCGAAGCCGGGTAGCGTCGCGAATCCGCGTTCGACGAAAACAGCGTCTTGCCGGTATTCGCGTCGATCACGATCGCCGCATCGTTGGAGTCGGCCGCCGCCGAACCTGCCGCGGCCACGCTCATCGAGACTGCGATAAGAGCGGCAATGGCGGTTCTGACAAGGACGACGTGTCTGAAGGCAAAGCCGGCAAACGCTTGACGCACTGATACACCCTTTGAATTTTGTTTCGCCCGAGGCGGCAAAGGCTCCAGCCTCACTTCCCGCCACAGTACGGCTCCAGCGTTACCAATCCGTTTATGGTAACCAGAGCGTTCATCTTTTTCTTCGAGGTTTAGACGCAGTTTAGGCATTGCCGCGTCGGGTTTTCCGCCCAACGCTTCGGCCCTGACCGGGTTTGTTTGACTTGTTTGTGCGGCGCACCATATGTTGATGCAGCGCACAAACAGATGAAGGAAATTTCGAAATGCAGTCTTTCGAAGCCACCGGTAAATTTGGGCAGGATTTTGTCGACACGAGCCTGAAGAGCTTTGCCTCGGTTTCCAAGGGAGCCCAGGCGATCGCCGTGGAGGCGGGCGAGTACACCAGGAAGTCGTTCGAGACCGGCGCCGCCGCAGTCGAGAAGGTTCTCGCAGCCAGTTCACTGGAAGACGCACTGGAGATCCAGACCGGCTATGCAAAGCAGGCCTATGAAAGCTTCGTCGCCGAGGCTTCCAGGCTCAGCGAACTTTACGCCGATCTCGCCAAGGAAGCGTACAAGCCTTTCGAATCAATTTTGGCGACGTCCAGATAAGGTCGCCGATCACTCGGGTGGTCGGCTTTCGATCCGATTTGCGGCCCGGCTGCATTTTGCAGTCGGGTTTTCGATGTTCGGGCACCTTGATCCGTTCACGTTTGGTATAAAATCCCTCGCGTGCCGGCCCGCACCATATTGTCACGGCCGAAGAAGGGCTTAAAATTCATTGACGACTACCTACATTCGGGCTTCGGGTGAGGATCCTAAAAAAGGCGAGGTGCCGGTGACGAATGGCGGGGATGCCACGAAAAAGCGAGTGGCACGCATGCAGGACGGTGAGGGCGGGCGCAACGGCGCCGGGCGGGGCACGGCCGTTATCACGCGGACGAAAACCCGCACCAAGAAGCCGAGCCTCTACAGGGTTCTTATCCTCAACGACGATTACACTCCGATGGAGTTCGTTATCCATATTTTGGAGCGATTTTTCCAGAAGGATCGCGAATCCGCCACTCGCATCATGCTGCATGTTCACAATCATGGTGTGGGAGAATGCGGGGTATATACATTTGAAGTGGCCGAGACCAAAGTGTCACAGGTCATGGATTTTGCCCGCCAGAACCAACATCCGCTGCAATGCGTGATGGAGAAGAAATGAGGTCTTGAATGCCGGCTTTCTCCCAGGGCTTGGAAAAGGCACTTCATCAGGCGTTGACATTCGCCAATGAGCGCCACCACGAATACGCGACGCTGGAGCATCTGCTGCTGGCGCTGATCGACGACAACGAAGCGGCCGCCGTAATGCGCGCCTGCAACGTGGATCTCGATGATCTTCGGCGCACGGTCCTTACCTATATCGATACCGAACTCGACAATCTGGTCACCGGCTACGACGAGGATTCCAAGCCCACCGCCGGCTTCCAGCGCGTCATCCAGCGTGCGGTGATCCACGTGCAGTCGTCCGGCAGGGACGAAGTCTCGGGCGCCAACGTTCTGGTCGCCATCTTCGCCGAGCGTGAAAGCCACGCCGCCTATTTCCTGCAGGAACAGCAGATGACCCGCTATGATGCGGTCAACTACATCTCGCACGGCATCGCCAAGCGGCCGGGCTCCAGCGAGTCGCGCACGCCGCGCGGTGCCGAGGATGACCAGCCGGGCGCACCCGGCAACGAGTCCGCGGAAGAGGGCGGCAAGAAGAAGCAGCAGGATGCGCTGTCCGCCTACTGCGTCGATCTCAACAAGAAAGCACGCTCCGGCAAGATCGATCCGCTGATCGGTCGCAGCGACGAGATCAACCGCACCATCCAGGTGCTGTGCCGCCGCTCCAAGAACAATCCGCTGTATGTGGGCGATCCCGGCGTCGGCAAGACGGCAATCGCCGAAGGCCTCGCCAAGCGCATCGTGGAAGGCGACGTGCCTGCCGTGCTTCTGGACGCAACGATCTTTGCGCTCGATATGGGCACGCTTCTGGCCGGCACCCGCTATCGCGGCGACTTCGAGGAGCGATTGAAACAGGTCGTCAAGGAACTCGAGGAGTTCCCGGGCGCGGTGCTGTTCATCGACGAAATTCATACGGTAATCGGCGCAGGCGCCACCTCGGGTGGCGCGATGGATGCGTCGAACCTGCTGAAGCCGGCACTTTCGTCCGGCACGATCCGCTGCATCGGCTCGACCACCTACAAGGAATTCCGGCAGTTCTTCGAGAAGGACCGCGCGCTGGTGCGGCGCTTCCAGAAGATCGACGTGAAGGAGCCGACAGTCGACGATACGATCGAGATCATGAAGGGCCTGAAGCCCTATTATGAAGACTTCCACAAGGTGAAGTTCACCAACGACGCCATCAAGGCGGCGGTGGAGCTTTCGGCGCGTTACATCAACGACCGCAAGCTGCCGGACAAGGCGATCGACGTGATCGACGAGACCGGCGCCTCGCAGATGCTGCTGCCCGAGGCCAAGCGCAAGAAGACGATCGGCATCAAGGAGATAGAGGCGACGATCGCCACCATGGCCCGTATTCCGCCGAAGACGGTTTCGGCTGACGACGAACAGGTCCTGGCCAATCTGGAGACGGAGCTGCGTCGCGTCGTCTATGGTCAGGATACGGCAATCACCGCTCTTGCTTCGGCAATCAAGCTGGCTCGCGCCGGCCTGCGTGAGCCGGAAAAGCCGATCGGCTCCTACCTGTTCTCCGGTCCGACCGGCGTCGGCAAGACCGAGGTTGCAAGGCAGCTTGCATCGTCGCTCGGCGTCGAGCTGATCCGCTTCGACATGTCCGAATACATGGAGCGCCACACCGTCTCGCGGCTGATCGGCGCGCCTCCCGGCTATGTCGGTTTCGACCAGGGCGGCCTGCTGACCGATGGCGTCGACCAGCATCCGCATTGCGTGCTGCTGCTGGACGAGGTCGAAAAGGCGCATCCTGATCTATTCAACATTCTGTTGCAGGTCATGGATCACGGCAAGCTGACCGATCATAACGGTAAGCAGATCGATTTCCGCAATGTCGTGCTGATCATGACGACCAATGCGGGTGCTTCCGATATGGCCAAGGCCGCCATCGGCTTCGGCTCGTCGAAGCGCGAGGGCGAGGACATGGAGGCGATCAACCGGCTATTTTCGCCGGAGTTCCGCAACCGCCTGGATGCGATCATCCCGTTCAACTCGCTGCCGGTGCCTGTCGTCCACAAGGTCGTGCAGAAGTTTGTCCTGCAGTTGGAAGCGCAGCTTTCGGAGCGTGGCGTGACCTTCGACCTCTCGCCGGAAGCCATCTCCTGGCTGGCGGACAAGGGTTATGACGAGCGGATGGGGGCGCGGCCTCTGGGGCGCGTCATCCAGGAATACATCAAGAAGCCTCTGGCCGAGGAAGTGCTGTTCGGCAAGCTTAAGAAAGGCGGCACGGTGCGCGTGACGGTTGAAGAGAAGGAAGGCGGTGAAACCGGCCTGAAACTCGAATCGATTGCCGACGAAGTACCGGTGAAGCCGAAGAAGGAAGAGCCGAAGAAGCCGTCCGCCAAGAAGACGCCGAAGAAGCCGACGCCGAAGAAGGCTGTCGCTTCCAAGCTTGCCCCTAAGGGAGGCGATGGCGCCAAGCGCAGCCTTGTGCCGCAATTGCCGCGCAAAGGCTGACCAGCGCGTCTCGGCCGCTTCAACCAAGTTAACAAAGCGCCGGCGTAACTTTCGCCGGCGCTTTGTTTTGGAAGTCAGCCTTAACCCAGTGCCGAGCGGATCTTTTCGGCGTTGGCGGCGAGAATGTCGGGCTTTTCCATTGCGCCGGTATGCGGCTTGAGCGGCACGCCGTCGAAGCGCGGAAGAATATGGACATGCAGGTGAAACACCACTTGGCCGCCGGCGGGCTCATTGAATTGCTGGATGGTCACTCCGTCGGCCTGGAACGCCTTCACAACGGCGCGTGCCAGTTTCTGAGTGGTGCGCATTACCGCAGCGAGGCTTTCGGCCTCGATATCGAGAATGTTGCGTGAGGGTTTTTTTGGCAGTACGAGGCAATGGCCGTCGCCACGGGGCATGATATCCATCATCGCGAAAGTATCCTCGTCCTCATAGACCTTGTGGGCCGGCAATTCGCCGCGCAGGATTTTCGCGAAAATGTTGGTATCGTCGTAGGTCATCATCTGCCTCTCGTGATTTTTATGCTGATGCCATAGTCGGCTGGTGACAGGGGCCGAATCAAGAGGGCAGAAACCCGCATGTACTCGAACTACGCCTATTTGCTCGTCGCCATTGTGTTTGAAGTCCTCGCCACCACGGCGTTGAAGGAAACGCATGGCTTCACGCGGCCGCTACCCTCGCTGCTTACAATCCTTGGCTACGGCCTGGCCTTCTATTTCCTGTCGCTGACGCTGCGGGCCATTCCTGTCGGCTTGGTCTACGCGATCTGGAGCGGTGCCGGCATCATTTTCATCACGGCGATCGGCTGGCTCTGGTTCCGGCAATCATTGGATATGCCCGCGCTTGTCGGCATGGGCTTCATCCTGGCGGGGGTCGCCATCATCAATCTGTTTTCGAGGACGCTCGTTCACTGACATCGTCAGTGCTTTTTCGAAACGGCCCATGATCGGCGAGATACTCGCTGACGCGCTCGACCTCTTCTCGTTCGCGAACCAGATAGTCGGCGACGGCTCTGCGCAAGCCGGGATGGGTAATGAAATGCGCCGAGTGCGTCGTCACCGGCCTATATCCGCGCGCCAGCTTGTGCTCGCCCTGAGCACCCGCCTCGACCACTTTCAGGCCCTTGTGGATCGCGAAGTCGATCGCCTGATGATAGCAGACTTCGAAATGCAGGAACGGGTGGTCTTCAATGCATCCCCAGTTGCGGCCGAACAGTGTGTCCGAGCCGATGAAATTGATTGCGCCGGCGATGTAGCGGCCGTTGCGCTTCGCCATCACCAGCAGCGTGTCATCCGCCATCCGCTCGCCAATCAGCGAGAAGAATTTCCGGTTGAGATAGGGACGTCCCCATTTTCGACCGCCGGTGTCCATGTAGAAGGCGAAGAAGTCGTCCCAGACGCGCTCGGTCAGATCGCTTCCGGTCAGCCAGTCGATGGAGATGCCGGAAGCGAGGGCCTCACGGCGTTCCTTCTTCAACGCCTTTCGCTTGCGCGAGGCAAGGGTGGCGAGAAAATCGTCGTAGCTCGAAAAAACGTCGTTGAAGAAGTGGAACTGCTGGTCGGTGCGTCTGAGGAAACCGGCGCCTTCCAGCGCTGCCATGTCGTCGCCCGCCGCAAAGGTGACGTGAGCCGACGACAGGTCGAGCCGCTCCGTCACGAGCTTCAGTCCGGAGGCGAGGGCGGCTTTTACCGCGCCTGCATTCGCGTCTTTGCCGGCCAGGAGCCGCGGCCCTGTTGCCGGGGTGAACGGCACCGAAACCTGGAGCTTGGGATAATAGCGTCCGCCGGCGCGCTCGAAGGCGTCAGCCCAACCGTGATCGAAGACATATTCGCCTTGGCTATGCCACTTTACATAGCACGGAGCGGCACCGAGGGCGGTTCCGTCCGGCGCCTCCAGCCGCAGGTGGTGGCCCTGCCAGCCGCTGGCCCGAACGGCGCAACCGGCCTCTTCGAGGATCTTCAGGAAATCATACGAAATGAAAGGGTTGTATGACCTTCCGGGCTCATCGCGTGATGTTCCGTAGAAACTGTCCCACTCCTTGCGCGAAAACGCATCGAGGCTTTCGACGACGCGGATGGCATAGTCTTGTGACTGCTCCGTTCTGCTGCCGTCCTTCATGTCGCTCATGTGCCTTTAGATACGTCGCCGATCAGGAGGCGCAAGAGGCGGCGGGTCGCCGTTCACGACAGGGCGGTTGCATCCGGGTCGAAACCTTCGAACGTCATCTGGTCGGCATGGGCGAAAGTCTTCACCGCCGCGCGCTCGTCGCACACGGTCCAGGTGATGACCGGCATGGAAAGCTTTTCGCGCACGAACCCCACGAAGCGGTTCGGCAAGTCCATCACGCCGTATGAGACGAAGGAGATGCCGTGCGCCAGCATCGAAAAATGAGCCTCGAGTTCATGGTCGGCAGAACCATAGGCGGTAAGGCCGGTTGGAATTTCGCGTGCATGGGCGCGAAATTCCCGGATCAGCCAATGGTCGAAGGACATGATCGCGGCCCGGCCACGATAGGCGTGCAACAGGTTGCACACCCGCTCCACCAGACCGGCGTCGTGTCCGGGCGTGCCCTTGAGCTCGATGACGAGCGGGACACGCCCGCCCACCAGATCGAGCAGTTCCTTGAGGGAAGGAGCGTGATCGGCGGTTCCGCCGATCCGAAGTGCGGCGAGTTCGGCCGCCGTTCGCTGCCAGACATAACCTTCCGTGCCGCCTAGACGCTGCAGTCCGTGGTCGTGAAAAACCACCGGCACTCCGTCCGACGAAAGATGGACGTCGCATTCTATGGCATAGCCCCTGTCAACCGCGCGGCGGAAGGCCGACAGCGTGTTTTCCCACACTGTCTTGTTGAGGTCATGATAGCCGCGATGCGCTATCGGCCGCGCGGTCAGCCAGGAGATGTCAGCCATGACGCCTGGTCATTCCACTTCGATGACGGCCTCGATTTCGACCGAAGCGTTGAGCGGCAATACGGCGACGCCGACCGCCGAGCGGGCATGCCTGCCCGCCTCGCCCAGTACTTCGACCAGGAAATCAGATGCGCCATTGGCGACAAGATGCTGTTCGGTGAAGTTCGGCGCCGATGCGACGAAAACCGTGATCTTGACCAGTCGGCTGATTCTGCTGAGATCGCCGATGGCCGCCTTGGCCTGAGCCAGAACATTGATGGCGCACTGTTTCGCTGCTTCCTGTCCGGCCGCCGTTTCGAGGTCTCGTCCAAGAAGGCCCGTGGCTGCGAGCTTGCCGTCCTTTATCGGCAATTGTCCGGCTGTGAAGACCAGCTTGCCGCTCTGCGCATACGGCACGTAGCTTCCGGCGGGCGCTGCGGCCACCGGCAGGGTGACGCCCAGATTTTTAAGCCGGTTTTCGATTGTTTCACTCATGGTATTTTCCTATGTCTTTCACAGTGGGAACGGCGGTGCAGCGCAAACTGCTATTTTTGCCTCGCTTCCGCCATGACTTTTTTCTAAGTGGCCATCTTTCGTTTGGCCAATGCGGCCTTGCCGACTGGAGCGTTTATATGCGCGCATCGCGCCTTGCCTGTGTTGCCTTTCTTTCCCAGTCGGCGTTGATGGTCTTCCCGGCTTTCGCCTCCGCTTCGCTTGCCCCGCATCGCGCCGTCTATGATCTCGTTCTCGAGGAGGCTTCGGACCGTTCGGGAATCACCGGCATCACCGGCCGCATGGTTTATGAGTTCAACGGCTCGCCTTGTGAAGGCTATACGGTGAAGTTCCGTTTCGTCACCCAGATCGACACCGGCGACAATTCGCGCGTTACCGATCAGCAGACCACGACCTTCGAGGATGGCGAAGGCAGGACGTTCAGTTTCGTCACCAAGTCTTTCGTCGACCAGAACCTCGAGCGCGAAATGAAGGGTACTGCGTTCCGCGAGAAGTCGGGATTGAAGGTCGAGATCGACAAACCGGAAAAGAACGAGCTCGAACTTGCCCAGACGCAGTTTCCGACGCAGCATCTGGTCGAACTTATCGACAAGGCGAACAAGGGCGAGACGTTCTATTCGACCAGCCTGTTCGATGGTTCGGAGGACGCCGACAGGGTGATGACCACGACCGTTGTCGTCGGCAAGAAATCGGCGGTGCAAAAGAGCGATCCGGAAGTCCCGGCGCTGAAGGACCTTGCCAAGGAGAAGTTCTGGCCGGTCGACATCGCCTATTTCGATGAAAGCACCGATGGCGGTGAGGAGGTTCCCGAATACCGCATCAGCTTCAAGCTGCATGAGAACGGGCTGACGCGCGACCTCGTCATGGACTACGGCGATTTTTCCATGACCGGGAAACTGGTCAACCTGGCAATGTTCGACCAGCCACCGCAAAAGTGCAGCCAGTAGGCAGGACGCAGGCCAGGGGTTCGGCTTGCACTTGCTATTTTGCCGCTCAAAGGCTATAGGCGCCGGCATTCCACACACGGGCTTTGGTGTCTGACCGGGAGAAATCCGGCGGAAACCTCCGGTGGCGTTGAGGGAAGTTCCCGAAAAGGCAAGCTTTTTCGGACAGTCGTTTCCGAAACGTCAAATGCCCGTGGAGGTCAACCGGAAAGGAACGAAAAGAATGGCTCTGCCTGATTTCAGCATGCGTCAGCTTTTGGAAGCTGGCGTTCACTTCGGCCACCAGACTCACCGCTGGAACCCGAAAATGGCGCCTTATATCTATGGCGCCCGCAACAACATCCACGTTATCGACCTCAGCCAGACGGTGCCGCTGCTGCACCAGGCGCTGAAGCAGGTTTCGGACACCGTCGCCAAGGGCGGCCGCGTGCTGTTCGTCGGCACCAAGCGCCAGGCATCCGACATCGTTGCCGATGCCGCGCAGCGTTCGGCTCAGTACTATGTCAATTCGCGTTGGCTCGGCGGCATGCTGACCAACTGGAAGACGATTTCGAATTCGATCCAGCGCCTGCGCAAGCTCGATGAGCTTTTGGCCGGCGAGGCCCAGGGCTTCACCAAGAAGGAGCGCCTGAACCTCGATCGCGAGCGTGAGAAGCTCGACAAGGCGCTCGGCGGTATCAAAGACATGGGCTCGACGCCCGACCTGATGTTCGTCATCGACACCAACAAGGAAGCGATTGCGATTCTCGAGGCCAAGCGCCTCGGCATCCCGGTCGTTGCTATCGTCGATTCCAATTGCGATCCGGACAAGATCGATTTCCCGATTCCGGGTAATGACGACGCCGCCCGCGCGATTCAGCTTTATTGCGACCTCATCGCCAGAGCCGCCATCGACGGCATTGCCCGCCAGCAGGGCGCTCTCGGCATGGATATCGGCGCCGCGGCCGAAGCGCCTGTCGAGCCGACGCTTGCAGAAGCACCGGAAAGCGCCGCTCCCGAGGCGTAATAGCGCGAAGGCCGCGGACGCGGCCTTCATTTTTCCGGCATTCGGCGCGGAGTTGTCGCGTTTGCGTCAGGCGCATCGTCGATCATCCGATGATGCGCACGCCCCGTGCGTTTCGAACAAAGAGGCATGAAATGAGCATTACTGCAGCACAGGTAAAGCAACTCCGCGACCTGACCGGCGCGGGCATGATGGATTGCAAGGCAGCACTTGCCGAAACCAATGGCGACATGGACGCTGCGGTCGACTGGCTGCGCGCCAAGGGCATTGCCAAGGCGGACAAGAAGGCTGGCCGCACCGCGGCAGAGGGCCTGATCGGCGTTGCGTCCGAGGCTACGAAGGCGGTTGTTGTCGAAGTGAACTCGGAGACGGACTTCGTCGCCCGCGCCGAGAACTTCCAGCAGATCGTCCGTAACGTGGCGACCGTGGCACTGACGGTCGGCGGCGCTACCGAAGCCGTCGCTGACGCGAAATATCCGGGCTCTCAGGAAACCGTCGTTCAAGCGATCAAGGATGCGGTCGGCACGATCGGCGAGAATATGGCGTTCCGCCGCTCGGCAGCGCTTTCGGTCTCGTCGGGTGCGGTCGCAACTTACGTCCACAATGCGGTTGCCGACAATCTCGGCAAGCTCGGCGTGCTCGTCGCCATCGAGACAGCCGGCAATGCCGAAACTGCCCGCACCTTTGCGCGTCAGGTTGCCATGCACGTTGCCGCGACCAACCCGCTGGCGCTGACGGCCGAAGAGGTCGATCCGGCGGCCGTTGCGCGTGAGAAGGCGATCTTCGCCGAACAGGCTCGCGAATCGGGCAAGCCGGAAAACATCATCGAGAAGATGGTGGAAGGCCGCATGCGCAAGTTTTACGAGGAGGTCGTTCTCCTGAAGCAGGCTTTCGTGCTCAATCCCGACATCACGGTCGAGGCGGCGCTCAAGGAAGCGGAAAAGGAAATCGGCGCTCCGGCGAAGATCACCGGCTTTGTCCGCTTCGCGCTCGGCGAGGGCATCGAAAAGGAAGAAACCGATTTTGCCGCCGAGGTTGCCGCCGCCGCGAAAAAGTAACGGCGCTTCAACCGTTTTCTTCTTGTTTTAAGAACAGGGCATCGCGTGACAACGCGGTGCCCTTCGTGTATCGCAACTGCGAATTGGCGGCGAACTTCGTGGACGATGCGGCAGGCGCCTGCAAGCATCATGCGTCCGAAAAAATCAACCTGACGAGGTAACGATGACGGCGAAACCCCTTTACCGGCGTGTGCTGCTGAAGGCGTCTGGCGAAGCGCTGATGGGCGAGCAGCATTTCGGGATCGACGTTTCGGTGGTCGACCGCATCGCGTCGGATATCGCGGAGGCAAGGTCGCTCGGCGTCGAAGTCGGGATTGTCATCGGCGGCGGCAACATTTTCCGAGGCGTGGCAGTCGCCTCGAAGGGCGGCGATCGCGTCACCGGCGACCATATGGGCATGCTGGCGACCGTCATCAATTCTCTGGCACTGCGCACCTCGCTGGTGAAACTCGGCGTTGATGCCGTGGTGCTCTCGGCAATCGCAATGCCGGAACTCTGCGAAAGCTTCTCGCAGCGTCAGGCGACGGCCTATATGGACGCGGGCAAGGTCGTGATCTTCGCCGGCGGCACCGGCAACCCGTTCTTCACCACCGATTCCGCCGCCGCTTTGCGTGCCGCCGAAATCGGTGCCGATGCGCTGTTCAAGGGCACGCAGGTGGACGGCGTCTATTCCGCCGATCCCAAAAAGGATCCCGCGGCGGTCCGCTACGAACGCATCAGCCACGCCGAAGTCATCGCGCAGGGGCTGACGATCATGGATACGGCTGCAATTGCGCTTGCGCGTGAAAACAACATCCCGATAATCGTTTATTCGATACATGAGCAGGGCGGCTTTGGAGACATCCTCAGGGGCGGCGGCCGCTGCACGGTCGTGGCGGACGCTTGAGACGGCAGCAGCAGCCTGAACGCCGAAGATCAAGGAGACACTGAAATGAGCAACGGGGCAGACTTCAACGATATTCAGCGGCGCATGGATGGTGCGATCAACGCTTTCAAGCACGATCTTGCTTCGCTCAGGACCGGCCGCGCTTCGGCCAATCTTCTCGATCCGATCCAGGTCCAGGCCTATGGCACCGCCATGCCGATCAGCCAGGTCGCCACCGTCTCGGTGCCGGAGCCGCGAATGATTTCCGTTTCGGTCTGGGACAAGCAGATGGTCGGGGCGGTAGACCGGGCCATTCGTGAATCCAATCTCGGCTTCAACCCGATCATGGATGGGACGACGCTGCGCATTCCGCTGCCGGAGCTGAACGAGCAGCGCCGTAAGGAACTGGTCAAGATCGCCCACACCTATGCCGAAAACGCAAGGGTCGCGGTTCGCCATGTACGCCGTGACGGCATGGACACTCTGAAGAAGGCGCAAAAGGAAGGCGATATCAGCGAGGACGATCAGCGCGTCCAGTCCGACAAGCTGCAGAAGCTGACCGATGATACGATCAGTTCGATCGATGCCCTGTTGACGGGAAAAGAAACCGAGATCATGCAAGTCTGAGGCATGAACGGCAATTTCCGCCGGTCTCCTGAAAGCGAACCGATGACAACGCCCGCGCATGTCGCGATCATCATGGACGGAAATGGCCGCTGGGCGAAGGCGCGTGGTCTGCCGCGACTGGCTGGCCATCGGGCCGGCGTAGAGGCGCTGCGCCAGACGGTTCGCACCGCGCCCGAACTCGGCATTCGCTGGCTGACCGTCTATGCGTTTTCGTCGGAGAACTGGTCGCGGCCGAAGTCCGAGGTCAGCGACCTGATGGGTCTCTTGAAGCTTTTCATCCGGCGTGATCTGGCCGAACTGCACCAGAACGGTGTGCGTGTGCGCATCATTGGCGCGCGCACCGGCCTCGAGCCGGACATTGCAGCGCTGCTTGACGAGGCCGAGACGCTGACTGCCGGCAATCAGGCCCTCAATCTGGTCATCGCCTTTAACTATGGCGGACGCGACGAGATGGTCCGGGCGGTTCGCAAAATTGCCGAAGACGCGGCGGCGGGGCGGATCGACGTGCCGGAAATAACTTCCGAAACCGTGTCCAACGCGTTGGACACGAAAGATATTCCTGATCCTGATCTGGTCATCCGGACCAGCGGCGAGATGCGGCTGTCGAATTTCCTGCTCTGGCAGGCAGCCTATAGCGAACTGGTGTTCCTGCCCTGCTATTGGCCGGATTTCACCACGCGTCAGCTTGTCGAGGCTCTGGGGGAGTTTGCCGCTCGGGAACGGCGGTTCGGCGGTTTGGCCGCCCGCGGCGTCGCATCTTGAGCCGCACGCCGATGAGCAATCTTCAACTGCGGGTCATTTCGGCCATCGTCATGGCTGCTGTCGTGCTGGGGCTGACCTGGCTGGGTGGGCTTCCGTTCCGCCTGCTTTCGGCGGCTATCGCCGGCGCTGTCCTTTATGAGTGGTGCGCGATGGCCCGCACCGCCGGCCATGCCGCCCGGCAGTGGCTGACCGCGGCCTTTCTGGCCGTGGTGCTTGCCGCGCTTGTTCTTGGATATTCAGCGCCGGTCATATTGCTTGTGCTCGGATTGGCGCTCGTCGCCTCGATCGCGGTGGAGTTCATTGGCGGGCAGGGCGCCTGGTCGAGCGCCGGCCTTGCCTATGCCGGACTTTCAGCCATAGCGCTGGCATTGCTGCGTGACAGCGACCGATCCGGATTGATGGCCATGCTGTTTTTGTTCGCCGTGGTGTGGGCGACCGACATTCTGGCCTATTTCGTAGGTCGTGCCATCGGTGGGCCGAAGCTTGCGCCGTCCATCTCTCCCGGCAAGACATGGAGCGGCGCGGTGGGCGGCACCATTGGCGGCGTTGTCGTAGGGATCGCGGTCGTTGAGGTTTCCGGCGGCATCGCGCTCCCGCAGGCGGTTGCCATCGCGCTTGTTCTTTCGGTCGTCTCGCAGATAGGCGACCTCTTCGAATCGTGGGTCAAGCGCCGCCACGGCGTCAAGGATTCCGGCAACCTCATTCCCGGTCACGGCGGTGTCATGGACCGCGTCGATGGGCTTGTCGCCGCCGCATTTGCCCTATACGTCATCGGTCTGATCCTGGGAGGAATCGACCATCCGGCGCATGGCCTGTTCCCCGACTGAAGCGCTGGCACGGACGCGGCCGATGCGCGTCCGGGTCTGACCGGATACGTTGACACACGCGGGGCATGAATTTGAGCGAGATATTTCCTTCGGTGCTCGGCGCGGACAGCCTGCTCGTTGGCACGCTTCTTCCATTCCTGTTTGTGCTGACGATCGTCGTCTTCGTTCATGAGATGGGCCATTATCTGGTCGGCCGCTGGTGCGGGATCGGCGTCAAGGCGTTCTCCATCGGTTTCGGGCCGGAGCTTTTCGGCTTCGAGGACCGCCACGGCACGCGTTGGAAGCTCTCCGCCATTCCGCTTGGCGGCTATGTCAAATTCGTTGGCGACATGAGCGCGACCAGCGCCCCCGATTCGCAAGGGATCGAGCAACTGACCGACGCCGAGCGGAAGGTCGCATTCCATACTCAGCCGGTCTGGAAACGGGCTCTTACCGTCTTTGCCGGTCCGGCATTCAATTTTCTGCTCACCATCGCCGTGTTCGCGGTGATGTTCTCGGTCTATGGCCGTTACGTGTCCGAGCCGATGGTGGCGGAAGTGCGCGCCGGCAGCCCGGCCGCAGCCGCCGGTTTCCAGCCCGGAGACCGTTTCGTCAGCGTCGATGGCCGGCGCGTAGAAACCTTTGCCGATGTGCAACGCCTTGTTTCAGGGCGCGCCGGAGATCCGATCGCCTTCGTCGTGCTGCGCGGCGACGAGGAGGTTTCGCTGACCGCCACGCCGGAGGTCATGGAGCAGCCCGATGCGCTCGGAAACACCATCAAGGTTGGCGTGATCGGCGTCGTCAACAATGAGGAGCTCGGCCAACCGCGGCAGATCACCTACAGTGTTCCGGCTGCGTTGGGTCAGGCAGTATATGAGACCGGCTATATCATTCTGCGCACCGGGCAGTTCCTGCAGCGCTTCGCTGTCGGTCGCGAGGACAAATGTCAGCTTGGCGGTCCAGTGAAGATCGCGGACATGTCCGGTAAGGCGGCGAAGCTCGGCTTCGAATGGTTGGTGCAATTGATCGCGATGCTCTCGGTCGGCATCGGTTTCCTGAACCTGTTGCCGATTCCGCCGCTGGATGGAGGGCACCTGGTTTTTTACGGCGTGGAAGCAGTAATACGGCGCCCGATGTCGGAGCAGGTGCTTGAACTTTTTTATCGCGTCGGCATGTTGCTGGTTCTGGGTTTCATGGGATTCGTTATCTGGAACGATTTGTTTGGATGCTGAAATCATGAAGAAATTTGCGCTCGGCGCAGGGTAAATTGAGAAGGCGTTTACCATCAGCGGCAATATGCGTGACGGGAAAGCCACGCGGAAAGCTTAAGTAAACGCAAATTAACCAGAAGCCTTGCGTGTATGGAAAATCCGGTTAATACGGTATGGGAATTTGCCGCACGTCCGGTTTTCTCGCCGTGGGGACTTCGAGAAAAAGGTTATATAGCCCTATGAAGGCAGCATCGAATTTTTTAAACGCCGCGTCGGCGGTGGCTCTGTCTGCGTCCTTGATGCTGCCGGGAGTCGTCGCTTTGCAGTTCGCCGGCGTCTCGGCCGCGTACGCTGCCACGGTCAGCAATGTCGAGGTTCGCGGCAATCAGCGCGTCGATGCATCGACCATTCGCGAGTACGTGGCCATTCAACCCGGCAGGTCCTTTTCGGGCGCCGATGTTGATGAGGCCGTGAAGCGGCTTTTTGCGACCGGATTGTTTTCCGACGTGCGCATCAACCAGGTCGGTTCGACACTGGTCGTTCAGGTCTCCGAGCTGCAGGTCGTCAACCAGGTCCTGTTCCAGGGCAACAAGAAAATCAAGGACGCGCAGCTTTCCAATACGGTCCAGCTGAAGCCGCGCGGCACATTCTCGTCGGCGGCGATGGAAGCGGATGCGGAAGCCATTCGCGAGGCCTACCGGCGCATCGGCCGCAACGATGCGACCGTGAATGCCCGCACCATGGATTTGGGCGAGAATCGCGTTAACGTCGTGTTTGAAATTGCCGAAGGCGAGCGCACCAAGATTGCCGCGATCAATTTCGTCGGCAACAACGCGTTCAGCGACCGTCGCCTGTCGGATGTGATCGCGACGAAGAAGTCGACGATCCTGTCCTTCCTGCTGCGTGACGACGTCTATGACGAGCAGCGCCTTCGCGCTGACGAGGAAGCGCTCCGTCGCTTCTACTACAATCGCGGCTATGCCGATTTCCGCGTTGTCTCCGCTTTTGGCGAACTGGATGAGGCGGCGAACGCCTACACTGTAACCATCACGGTTGAAGAGGGTGATCGCTACACCTTCGGTGACGTTTCGGTGGAAAGCTCCATCCCCGAGGTCGATACGACGCAGCTTCAGTCGCTGGTCAAGACCAAGACCGGCGACACTTATAGCGCGAAGAATGTCGAGGATTCCATCATTGCGCTGACCGAGGACGTTGCCGGCAAGGGGTACGCCTTCGCTCAGGTAACACCGCGCGGCGACCGCAATTTCGAAAATCACACCATCTCGGTCGTCTACACGATTGATCAGGGCGCGAAGACCTATGTCGAGCGCATCGAAATTCGCGGCAATGCGCGCACACGCGACTATGTGATCCGTCGCGAATTCGATGTGAGCGAGGGCGACGCCTTCAATCAGGTTCTCATCCAGCGCGCCAAGAAGCGTCTGGAGCGCCTTGATTTCTTTGAGCGTGTCGAGATCTCGACTGCGCCGGGTTCGCAGCCGGATCAGGTCATTCTCGTCGTCGATCTGGTCGAGAAGTCGACCGGCGAATTCTCGATCGGCGCGGGCTACACCAGCGGCGGCCAGACGCCTGGGCCATCCGTTGAAGGTTCTATCACCGAGCGTAACTTCCTCGGGCGCGGCCAGTTCATCCGCCTGTCGGCTGGCGGTGGCAAGAACTCACGCGATTTCATGGTATCGTTCACCGAGCCTTATTTCCTCGGACGCCGCATCTCGGCCGGCTTCGATATCTATCGTCAGACGCGTCGTTTCGACAAATATGAGAGCGAATTGAACGGCGCGACAGTGCGTTTCGGCCTGCCGATCACCGAGGCGCTGTCGACGCAGCTCGCTTACAACTACACGCAGGAAAGATACGACTATCGCGATCACTGCCTGACCGACGATCAATTTGATGAGGCGAAATGTAGTTTGGGGGACATATCCCCTGCGATTCATGAGGGTATCGCCGAAAGCCCCTGGACGAAGTCGTCGGTTTCGGGCACCGTTCTCTTCAACACCATCGACGACATGAAGAACCCGCATTCCGGCATCTACGCCACGTTCACCACCGAAGTGGCGGGCCTTGGCGGTGACGCCGAGTTCGTCAAGCTGACGGGGCGTGGCAGCTATTATCACACGCTGTCGGAGGAAATGGACATTGTCGGCCTGGTTAGTGCCGGCGCCGGTCACATAGCCGCCTTTGGCGACGGCGATCTGCGCATCTTCGATCATTTCAAGAGCAATGATCGGATGATCCGCGGCTTCGAATACGACGGTATCGGTCCGTTCGATCCGAATACTCTCGACCATCTCGGCGGTACCACCTATTTCAATGCGTCGGTCGAGGCGCAATTCCCGTTCCCGGTCGTGCCTGAAAGCTTTGGTCTGAAGGGTGCAGTATTTGCCGATGCCGCGACACTTTATGGCAGCAAGGTTCGTGTTCCGTCAGATCCGACCTTTTCCGCCAGCGGAACCGGCATGGAATGGCGCGCCTCGGTTGGCGCGGGGTTGATCTGGGCGTCGCCTTTCGGCCCGCTGCGCATCGACTATGCGGTTCCCGTCGTCAAGGAGGACAGCGACGTGGAGCAGAATTTCAACTTCGGCATCTCGACACGCTTCTGATTTGAGGGCACGAAACTTTCGGGCCATCCTCGCCCGAAAGAGAAGGTTTATATGTCCGACCCGGTTTTTTTCGTGCCGTCGCGCCGTTACACGGCGCTTGAGATCGCGAATCTCACTGGTGCCGAACTGCTTGATCCGAGCCACGCGGAAGCGACCGTGTCGACCATCGCTTCGTCGACTGAGGGCGGCGATGAGGCGCTTGTCTTCATCGAAGGCAAGCGCAATGCGGGCGGCTTGAGCGAGTTGCGGGCCGCCGCACTTCTCTGCACGCCTGATATCGCCCATCAGGCGCCGGCAGGCATAGCCGTTCTGGTTACTCCCAGGCCCCAGGCGGCGTTCGCGCAGATCGGCCGGTTACTTTTTCCGGCGGCAGCGACGCCCTACCCAATGACGGACGAGACCGGCATTTCGCCGCGCGCTCATGTCGAGCCCAGTGCGCGCCTTGAGCCGGGGGTCATCGTGGAAGCCGGTGCTTTCATCGGTCCCGATGTCGCCATTGGCGGTGGCACCATCATAGCGCCAAATGCGGTCATAGGGCCGTCCTCGCAGATCGGCCGCGGCTGCTATATCGGCCCGAACGCCAGCATCCAATGCGCGCTGCTGGGCAATGGCGTGATCGTCCATCCCGGAGCGCGGATCGGACAGGACGGCTTCGGCTTCGCCGCGGGCCCGCGCGGGCCCGAACGCATGCCGCAGATCGGCCGGGTCGTCATCCAGGACAATGTCGAGATCGGCGCCAACACCACCGTGGACCGCGGCGCGATGGCCGATACCGTTATCGGCGAGAACACCAAGATCGATAATCTCGTGCAGATCGCGCACAATGTGCGCATCGGGCGTGGTTGCGTCATCGCCGCGCATTGCGGCATTTCCGGCTCCGTCGTGGTCGGTGACAATGTCATGATGGGCGGGCGCGTCGGCTTGGCCGACCATCTGACGATCGGCAGCGGAGCAAGGCTGGCGGCGGCCAGCGGCTTCATGAACGATGTGCCGGCCGGCGAAGTCTGGGGCGGATTGCCGGCCCGTCCCATGATGGAATTCATGCGCGACATCGCCGCCATCCGAAAACTTTCATCCAAGCCAAAGCCGAAAGAGTGAGATCAATGGCTGAAGAAACGCTGTCGACCCTCGAGGCGGTGGACATCATGGGCTTGATGAAGCTCCTGCCGCATCGTTATCCATTCCTGCTGGTCGATCGCATCATCGACATCGATGCCGACAACTCCGCCATCGGCATCAAGAATGTTTCCATCAACGAGCCGCATTTCCAGGGCCATTTCCCCGAGCAACCGGTAATGCCGGGTGTGCTCATCATCGAGGCGATGGCGCAGACCGCGGGTGCCATCTGCATCAGGAGCCAGGAAACCGAAAGCCCCTCGCTGGTCTATTTCATGACCATCGACAATGCGAAGTTCCGGCGCCCGGTGGTCCCTGGCGACCGCCTTCACATCCATGTGAACAAACTCAAAAAGCGCGGCAATATCTGGCGTTTCGCTTGCGAAGCCAAGGTGGACGGCGCAAAGGCTGCGGAAGCGGAAATTTCCGCGATGATGTCGCCCCCCACATCCTGATCAGCGAGACCGTATGCAGTCGCAAGCATTTATTCATCCGTCGTCAGTCGTCGAAGAAGGCGCAAACATTGCCGCCAGCGCTCACATCGGACCCTTCTGCCACATAGGCAAGGATGCGGTGATCGAGGAGGGTGTCAGGCTGGTCGGCCATGTCACGATCATGAGCGCGACGACGATCGGTGAAGGCTGCACCGTTTATCCGCAGGTTGTGCTTGGCGGCCCGCCGCAGAATCTCAGCCACAAAGGTGGCCGCACGACGCTAACGATCGGGAGGAATTGCACGATCCGGGAGTTCGTCACCATGCATACCGGAAGCGACAATGCGCGCGGCGCTACCATCATCGGCGACAATTGCACCTTCCTTGCCTATTCGCACGTCGCGCATGATTGCACGGTCGGAAACAATGTCACGCTGACCAATGGCGCGACACTAGGCGGTCATTGTGAGATCGGCGACAATGTCGGCATCGGCGGGCTGAGTGCGGTGCATCAGTTCGTGCGCGTCGGCCACAATGCATTCCTCGCGGGCGGTTCAATGATCGTCGGCGATGTCATTCCCTATGCCATCGCCATGGGCAACCGTGCGAAACTGCGCGGTCTGAATGTCGTCGGCCTGCGGCGTTCAGGCATGTCGAAAGCCGAGATCATGACGTTGCGGCGCGCTTATCAAACCATTTTCGACCGTGCGCGGCCCGTCAGCGAGAATGTCGAAATCGCCCGCGTCGAATTCGCGGATTCGCCGGCAGCCATGAAAATCGTCGATTTCATCAGCGCGCGCGGCAAGCGTCACTACGCGGTGCCGCCGCTGAAGGGTGCCGTCGATGACGACGCCGACGATCAGGACTGAATTCGCGCAACGCACCAGCCTGAAACCCGGCGATAGGATAGCGATCGTTGCCGGTAGCGGAAGACTTCCCGTCAATGTTGCCGAGAGCCTTTCGGCGGCGGCTCATTCCCCGTTTATCGTCATGATCGCTGGTGAGGTGGATCAGCAGGCCGACCTGGCGGCATTCGAGCATCAAAGCCTTCCGCTTGAGGATATTGCCGGCCTGGTGCCGCTGCTGAAACGCCATTCCATTACTCATGTCATCCTTGCGGGCGGCATCGGCCGGCGGCCGAACTGGCGCGCCTTCCGGCCGCGCCTTTCGTTGGTGACCCTTCTGCCGCGGGCACTTGCAGCACTTGGAAAAGGCGATGACGGCCTGCTCAGGGCCCTGGTGCGGATGCTGGAAGGATATGGCTTCAAGGTTATTGGCGCACACCAGGTTGTCCCCGACCTGCTGGCCGCTGAGGGCAACATGACCAATGCGAAGCCGCTGAAGACCGACTGGCGCGATCTCGATGCGGCTCTGCAGGCTGCCCGTGCGATCGGCGCGCTCGATATCGGGCAGGGCGCGGTCTCGATCGGCGGCCGCGTGGTGGCGCTGGAGGGCATTGAAGGCACCGATGAGATGCTTGGCCGTGTCGCTTCGTTGCGCGGCCATGGGCGAATTGCCGGCAAGAAGCGCGGCGTGCTGGTGAAGAGCTCGAAACCGGGCCAGGAACTGCGTGCCGACCTTCCGACCATTGGTCCGCTGACCGTGGACGTCGCCCATGCGGCGGGGCTGGCCGGCATTGGCATAGAGGCAGGTAGTTCGCTGATCCTCGACTATCGCTCGATGGTGGAGCGGGCCGATGCTCTTGGCCTTTTCATTGTCGGTCTACACGCAGGAAAGCCGCAATGAGCGACGCTCGCCCGCTGAAAATCGCCATCGTCGCCGGCGAGGAATCCGGCGATCTGCTTGGGGCCGATATTGTCAGTGCCTTGCAGCGCATCACCGGCCGCGAGGTTCGACTGGTCGGCGTTGGCGGCCGCCATCTCGAGGCGCTCGGCTTGCGGCCGATCTTCGACGGCAGCGATATCGCGCTGATGGGGTTCACCGCGATATTGCGCGATCTTCCGCGCCTTGTCCGCCGTATCGGCGAGGCGGCTCGCACTATCGTTGCCGAAAAGCCCGATTGCCTGATCACCATCGACAGCCCGGATTTCACCCTACGGGTCGCAAGGAAGGTGCGCGCTGCCGACTCTTCCATTCCGATCGTACATTATGTCTGCCCAAGCGTTTGGGCGTGGCGGCCGGGCAGGGCGCCGGCGATGAAGAACCATATCGATCACGTGCTGTGCATCCTGCCGTTCGAAGCAGCGGAGCTTGCGCGGTTGGGCGGCCCGCCAGGAACTTATGTCGGCCATCGCCTGACCCGCGACGCAGGCATCGAGGTTGCAGCCCAAGGCCAAGAATTGCCCCGCAATTCGGATCCGTCGCGCGAAAAGGTGCTGCTTCTGCTGCCGGGCTCGCGGAAAGGCGAAGTGCGCAGCCTGCTTGACCCGTTTGGCAAAACCGTTTCGGTGTTGAGGGCGCGCGGCCACCGGCTGCGGCTTTTGCTGCCCACTGTCCCGCATGCCGTCGGCCTCGTGGCCGCCTCGGTGGCAGGCTGGGAACAAAAGCCTGAAATCATCCTCGAGCCGGCGCGCAAATGGCAGGCGTTTGGCGAAGCGGATGCCGCGTTGATTGCTTCCGGAACGGTCTCGCTCGAATTGGCGCTTGCCGGCGTGCCGATGGTGTCGAGTTACAAGCTCGACCCGGTGGCGCGCCTTGCGGCGGGCATGGTGACGGCCTGGTCGGCACTGCTGCCGAATCTGATAGCCGACCGGCCGATCGTGCCTGAATTCTACGATCGCTATGTGCGCCCGGAAAATCTTGCCCGCCATCTGGAAGCGCTGTTTGCCGACACCGCTCTGCGGCAATGGCAGAAGGAGGGCTTTGCCGAGGTGGCAAGGCGCATGGCGACGCAGCGCCCTTCAGGCGAGCTCGCCGCGGAAGTCGTGCTTTCCCACATTGCAGCCAAATGAAAAAGCGCCCTTGGGGGGCGCTCTTCATGGCATGCGGTAGTATTCGGTTCAGCGTTTGGCGATCGGGACGTAATCGCGCTGCGGCGCGCCGGTGTAAAGCTGACGCGGGCGGCCGATCTTTTGCTGCGGATCCTCGATCATTTCCTTCCATTGCGAAATCCAGCCGACCGTGCGTGCAACCGCAAACAGAACGGTAAACATGGTGGTCGGAAATCCAAGTGCCTTCAGGGTGATGCCGGAATAGAAGTCGATATTCGGATAGAGCTTCTTCTCGATGAAATATTCATCCGTCAGGGCGATCCGTTCGAGCTCCATGGCCACGTCCAGCATCGGGTCGTCCTTGATGCCGAGTTCGCCCAGAACCTCGTGCGTCGTCTTCTGCATGATCTTGGCGCGCGGATCGTAGTTCTTGTACACGCGGTGGCCGAAACCCATCAGACGGAATGGATCGTTCTTGTCCTTTGCGCGCTCGATGAACTCGGGAATACGATCGATATGTCCGATTTCGGAAAGCATGTTCAGCGCCGCCTCATTGGCGCCGCCATGCGCCGGGCCCCAGAGGCAGGCAATGCCGGCTGCGATGCAGGCAAAGGGGTTCGCGCCGGACGAGCCGGCAAGCCGCACCGTGGAGGTCGAGGCATTCTGTTCGTGGTCGGCATGGAGGATGAAAATCCGTTCCATGGCGCGGGCCAGCACCGGATTGACCTTGTATTCCTCACAAGGCACCGCGAAGCACATATGCAGGAAATTGGCCGCGAAATTGTATTCGTTCTTCGGGTAAACGAAGGGCTGGCCGATATGGTACTTGTAGGTCATCGCCGCGATCGTCGGCATTTTGGCGATCAGGCGGATCGAGGCGACCATGCGCTGGTGCGGGTCGGAAATATCGGTCGAGTCATGATAGAAAGCCGACAGTGCGCCGACCACGCCGCACATCACCGCCATCGGGTGCGCGTCGCGGCGAAAGCCGGTGAAGAACCGCGACATTTGCTCATGCACCATGGTGTGGCGGGTCACGCGATGGTCGAAATCGTCCTTCTGTGCCTTGGTGGGCAATTCGCCGTAAAGCAACAGGTAGCAGACCTCGAGAAAATCTCCGTGCTCGGCGAGCTGATCGATCGGATAACCGCGATGCAGCAGGACGCCCTCGTCGCCATCGATAAAGGTGATGCCGGATTCGCAGCTTGCCGTGGACGTGAAGCCCGGATCGTAGGTGAAAGCCCCGGTGTCCTTGTAGAGCGAGGCGATATTGATGACGTCTGGCCCGACGGAACCGCTTCGTACCTGCAACTCATGAGTTTTGCCGCCAAACTCCAGTTTCGCAGTCGATTCGGTCATCGCAAACTCCCTTCGGTTCATCCCGCGGTTCACGCGGTATTGTTCAATGCAATTTAGCCAGCGTCCCGTAATGCGCGCTTTTGCTAACGCATTTCCCAAGGCGTGCCAAGTTCGGCAATGGTCCTAATGTTGCACCGCAACAAGCGGGTTTCAATGTGAAATACATAGGGTGCAGACGCGCTAATCGATTTGATCTTCTATGCGTGCGAGGCTTTCTTCCCGACCCAGCACGGCCAGCACATCGAATACGCCCGGAGAGGTGGTTTTGCCGGTAAGTGCCGCGCGTAGTGGTTGTGCGACGGCGCCCAGCTTGAGGTTGCCCTGCGTCGCAAAGTCGCGAATCGCCGCTTCCGTCGAAGCCGCATTCCATGCTTCCCCGATGGCCTGAAGGGCCGCATGCGCGCCGCGCAGGATCGTGCGCGGCTGTTCGCCCAAAAGCGCTGCCGCTTTCTCTTCCATCGCCAGGGGCCGTTCGGCGAAAAGGAATGCGGCGCCATCGGCCAGTTCGACCAGGGTCTTGGCGCGTTCTTTCAGTCCTGGCATCGCCTGGCGAAGTTGCTGCTTGCGCGTTTCGTCAAGTCCGGCGGCGATCGTCTTGCCATTTTCGAGATAGGGCAGGGTTGCGATGAAGATGTCGGACAATTCGTCATCGGCCATCTTGCGCATATGCAGGCCGTTCAGCGCCTCCAGCTTCTGGAAATCGAAGCGCGCCGCACCCTTGTTGACGTCGTCTATATCGAACCAGCGGATCATCTCGTCGAGCGTCATCACTTCGTCGTCGCCATGACTCCAGCCAAGACGAACGAGATAGTTCCGGAGTGCCGCCGGCAGATAGCCCATGGCGCGATAAGCCTCGACGCCGAGCGCGCCGTGGCGTTTCGAAAGCTTGGCACCGTCCGCGCCATGGATCAGCGGTATATGCGCCGTTACCGGCACATCCCAACCCATCGCATTGTAGATGACGGTCTGGCGCGCGGCGTTGGTCAGGTGGTCGTCGCCGCGGATGATATGGGTGACGCCCATATCATGATCGTCCACCACCACCGCATGCATGTAGGTCGGATTGCCGTCCGAGCGCAGGATAATGAAATCGTCCAGGTCCTTGTTCGGAAAGCGCACGTCGCCCTGAACGCGGTCGCGGACGATCGTTTCGCCTTCGGTCGGCGCCTTGATGCGCACCGCTCCCTTGACGCCGGCCGGGGCCTCCGACGGATCGCGATCGCGCCAGCGCCCATCATAACGCGGCGGCCGGCCTTCGGCGCGCGCTTTCTCGCGCATCTCCGTCAGCTCCTCGGGAGAGGCATAGCAGTAGTAAGCCTTGCCCATGCGCACCAGCTCCTCGGCCACCTCGCGGTGGCGCGCCGCGCGCTCGAACTGGGAAACCGGCTCGCCTTCCCAATGCAGACCCAGCCAGGAAAGGCCGTCGAGGATGGCGGCCGTCGCCGCTTCGGTCGAACGCTCACGGTCGGTATCTTCGATGCGCAGCAGCATGGTGCCGCCGGTGTGGCGCGCATAAAGCCAGTTGAACAGGGCCGTGCGCGCGCCGCCGATGTGAAGAAAACCGGTGGGCGAGGGAGCAAAACGGGTAACGACGGTCTTGGACATGATTTTTCCGGAATGGATGGGCGGTCGCGGAGCCAGCAGCCGCCTCGCACATGGAAATTCGGTGGGCTTCATGTAGCATAGAGGGTTGAGGGTGCAAGGGGGAGGCTCGGGCGAAGGCGCGCCCGCTCACCCCTGTTTGTTGGGGAGGGCGGATGAGGCGGGACGCGCCCGAAGTGGACGTGGCTGTCGCGGAAGCGGATGAGCGAACGCAGTTTGCATATCCGCCGGTCGATGCTTTGGCTCCCGCCGCGGTGCCTTCGGTCGGTACAGCCTCCGGTGCTCTCCCGATTTCGCGTGCCTCGTATCCGGCACGGCTGCTAGCGCTTGCCACGTCGCGTGAGCGAATGGCGGCTGGCCTGCGCGCCGCGCTCGAACTTGAGCTGGAACGCGGCACAGCCTACCTGCTGGTTCCGGTGTTTCTGGCGCTCGGCGCTATCGTCTATTTCGCCGCGCCGCGTGAGCCCGGCTTCTTGCCTTTGCTTGGGGCTGCTACGGTAGCGGCGCTTTTCCTGCTCCTGCTGCCATCGCGGCGCGTAACTTTGCGGCTGGCGGCGACAGCCATGCTTCTGTGTATTGCCGGGGCGCTGCTCGCCAAGACCGAAACCTGGCGCGCCGGCACCAGGATCATTGGCGGCGAAATCTCCACGCAGTTGACCGGGCGGGTTGTCACCATCGAAGCGATGGCCAGCGGACGCGTTCGGCTGACCGTCGACGTGGAAAGCACCGCTCGACCCGTATTGCGCTATGCACCGGACCGCGTTCGCGTCTCCGCGCGAAAGGTCCCGCCGGAAATCCGGGTCGGTTCGCAAGTGCAGGGGATTGTCAGCCTGATTGCACCATCGGGGCCGGTGCGGCCAGGAAGCTACGACTTTTCCTTCGAAAGCTATTTCGACGGCATAGGTGCGAGCGGCTACTTTATGCGCGGACCCGAGCTATTGCCGGATATGCCGCCGGCTTCGGGTCTCAGCAACTTTTCGATCCACGTGGAAAACGCGCGAAATGCCATCGCCAAGCGAATCCGCGACGGTATCGACGGGCCGGAGGGCGAGATCGCCGCAGCCCTTGTCGTGGGGGTAAGAGCCGGCATTCCTGACGATATCAGCGAGGCGATGCGCCGAACCGGTATTTATCACATCATTTCGATATCCGGCCTGCATATGGCGCTTGTCGCCGGCACGGTAATGGGCACGTTGCGCGTCGTCTTCGCGTTGTTTCCGGCATTTGCATCGCGTCGGCCGGTTAAAAAATATGCGGCTGCCGCAGCCTTGGCGGCGATAGCTGCTTATCTGTTCATCTCAGGCGCAGAGGTCGCGGCCCAGCGCAGTTTCATCATGCTGGCGATCATGCTGATAGCACTACTGTTCGACCGTGCGGCGCTCACCCTGCGCAATCTGGCGACATCGGCAATCATCGTCATCGTCATCTCGCCGCATGAGGTCATCGGTCCGAGCTTCCAGATGTCGTTCGCGGCGACTGCGGCATTGGTCGGAGCCTATGCGATCTGGTCCGAGCGTCGGTCTGCCAGCCTGCATCGAACCTCCTTAACCGATCGTCCGCTCACCAGCGCCATGTTGAGAAAAAGCTGGGGTTTCATGGCCGCACTCGCGGTGACGTCAATCGTCGCCGGGCTGGCAACGGCCGTCTTCGGCGCCTACCACTTCCAGCGCGTCTCGCCGCTCAGCCTCGTGGCGAACCTTGCGGTAATGCCCATCGTGTCTGTCTTCGTGATGCCGTTTGCCGTCGCCGGCTCCATTGCCATGCCATTCGGTCTCGATGGGCCGTTCTTCTTCGTCATGGCCAAGGGTCTTGCCGCAATGATCGCGGTCTCGCGATGGCTCTCGCAACACTCGCCCGTTGATGCGGTGGGGCTCATTTCTGTTCATTCCGTCGTGCTGTGGACCGTGGCTCTCGTCATCGCCACTATGGCCACAACCCGGTTGCGCGTCACGGCGTTGCCATTCGCACTCGTCGGCCTCGTCACGGTCGCAAATGTCCGCCCGCCCGACATATTGGTGTCCGAAGACGCTCGACTGGTCGCAGTGCCGGTGGGCGAACAGCGCCTGGCGGTTAATCGCGCACGCCCGAACGAATTCACCATCGAAAACTGGCAGCGTGCGCTTCGGGCAGAAAAGATACTGAAGCCGGACGTTCTTAAGATGGCCAATCCAAGCGCAGCCGGCACTTTGCCGCCAGTCACGGACGGTTTCGTGTGCGATGCCGGACTTTGCCTCGTACGTCATGTTTCAGGCGCAGTGATTGCACATGCGCTTGACGCGGCATCAGCCAAACCTGCATGCGGACAGGCGGCCGTAGTAGTGGTCGATGATGCGACGGCGAGTAATGTATGCGAAAACCGTCGGACGCTGGTGGTCACCAAACGCGAGCTTGCGAGATATGGGAGCGCTGCAATCCAATTATCCGAGGCAGCGACTGGTTCACGAGCCGAAATCAGCTTTGCCATTAGCCGTCCGTATCGTCCGTGGCATACTCAACGGCGCTTCTCGCGCGAGGCTCGTGGATTGCCGCCCTACCGCCGAAAGGCGCCTCGGCGGGCAAATGCGTCTAATGCAGATGCAACAACCAGTTCGGGAGACAGTCGGACGCTCAAATAAACGGACACGAGCAACAGCACATCTCACCCCAAGCGCCCCGGTCTCGCGTAAACGCACTCAAGTGGTATCCGGTGATGCCAGCGATTAGCCGAGGCCAGGGCATGACCGTAAGAGTGTAAGCCGGTTTCCGAAAGAATTCCTGGGTGTCGATTGGGGCGCATGGCGCTCCAAGGAGTAAAAGCTGGGGCGCAGAAGCTCCCGCAATCTCACCCTGTCATCTGGAAGCGAAGGGCTGGCCTCAACGCAATCGAGACCAGGGAAGGCGCACCTGCCGCCGAAAGACCCTCAGTAGCGGCGGATCAACCCGACCAGCTTACCCTGCACCTTCACGCGATCCGGTCCGAAAATGCGCGTCTCATAGGCCGGATTGGCCGCCTCCAGCGCGATTGACGCGCCCTTGCGGCGAAACCGTTTCAGCGTCGCCTCTTCCTCATCCACCAATGCCACGATGATCTCGCCAGGATTGGCGGTGCTGGCATTGCGAATGATAACCGTATCTCCGTCGAAAATGCCGGCCTCGATCATCGAGTCGCCCTTGACCTCCAGAGCGTAATGTTCGCCGCCGGCGATCATCTCCGGCGGCACGGAGATGGAATGGGTCTTGTGCTGGATTGCGTCGATCGGCACGCCGGCGGCGATGCGCCCCATCACCGGAATCGAAACGGAGGCGTTTGAATCGTCGTTCTCCGCCACAGGCCCGCGAGCAGGCTCGGGCGAGCGGCGCCCAAGGCTGCCTTCGATGACGCTTGGCGAAAACTTCGCGCGTTGCGGCGCAAGACCGGGCGCGATGGAATCGGGCAGGCGCAGAACTTCCAGCGCCCGAGCCCGATTGGGCAAGCGCCTGATGAAGCCTCTTTCCTCCAAGGCGGTGATCAGCCGATGGATGCCGGATTTCGAAGCAAGATCCAGAGCCTCCTTCATCTCGTCGAAGGAGGGTGGTATGCCCGACTCCTTCAGGCGTTCATGAATGAAGACGAGAAGCTCGTGTTGTTTGCGCGTGAGCATCGCCACCCCGAAGAATCAAAGAAAAACAAACCCGGAACAAACACTATCTGTTCCAGTTGTGTTCCGCAACCGTTTAAATCGGTGAAAAGTGGGAGAGAGACGCGTCTCGGAGCGCAGATCAGGAAAGGCTTCGGCTGAACTCGGCATCCAGCGATTCCGGCCGCTGTATGACGGCGAATTCGATAGCCACGCCATCCTCGAAATGGCGTACCACCTGTCCACGCATCGTTCCGAGCGTGACCTGAACGCCTAGGGCCGGCTTTACGCTGATTTCGATCGCAGCGCCCGACAGCGACAGATCGATGATCCGGCACTGATATTGTCGCCCGTCGGTGAGTTGCAATGTGCTCATTGGATTGCGCGGTGCGACACGCTCATGGCGGCGGTCTTCCGGCAGGTCGAGTTCATGCTTGTTGGCAAGCCATGTCAACTGTGCGGCGAGTTTGTCCTTCTTGCGGTCGGAGGCGATGATCGTCATCGCAAATCCGTCTTGCATAGTGCGGGTCACGACCCCCTCGACGCGGCCGATATGATCGATATAGGCGATGACTTTTTCGCCGGGGTTGCCGATGCGGTCGCAACGCAGCGCGACATTGCCCGGTGACATATCGACCACCTGGCAGGGGTGTTCCGTGCGATCTTCGAGCATGAAGCGGCCATAGATTTTCACGCGGACGCGTTGAAAGCCGCGCTTTTCTACCGCAGTTGGCGCCTGGTGGATCGCCGCCGCCCTCATGATGCCCCTGTTCGCTCGAATTCCCGCATGGCTGCGCCAGTTTCTAGCCGCTAAATTACGCCACACTGGTTAACGAGCCGTAGCCACGAGGGCGGCAGCGTGCCGTCGTCATTGGGCCACGCCAGGGGACTGCAAGGGCAGGGATCTACTCGTCGAGCCCGCCGGGAAGCACGACGAGGTGACGTATGCGTCGGCCACCACGGAGAGAATCAGCCGATTCCGAGAGCGTTTTCTGGCTGGGGGCGAGCGGCGGCACGGTGACGGCTGGACGGTTTTTCAGGAACATCGGCTCACAGTCGGGATCGACGACCCGAACCGACTCGATCAGCGCATCGGTTATGGGGTCGGCGCCAAGCCAGAACGGCCTCTCGCCTGGAGTGACAATGCCGATGGCGCGCGGGCTTTCCACGCCACCTTCAAGCGGCAGCAGAAGCAGCTCGAACGGATTGGATTTGCCGCACCGCGTGCGGCCCTCGAAAACGACGACGACGACGGACTTGGCATGAAAGACGCCGTAGGCCAGCCGCGCGAGCAGCCGCCTGTCCTTTTCGCGCCACAGGGAGGGAAATGAAAAGCCCTTGAGCTCGCGCCCATATGTGGCGCAAAGCCGGGTGCCGGCGAGGCGGAATACCGCTTCACCGCGCGTGTCGCGCTCCAGAATGAAAGTGTCGGCCAACAGCGTCTTGATGTCGGCCGGCTCGACCTCTGTCCGCCTCGGTGCGGGACGCCCGTCCCGCAGTCGATTCCAATAATGGAACAGGTCGATCGATCCGTTCTGTTTCATACCGCTCCGCTCCGCACAATCTGCCGTCCGGTGTTCCATCGACAAACAGAAAGGCGTTGTTCGAGGAACTACATGCGGGGCGAAGCAGGTTGCGTGCCAGAGCGTATGCCGGCTTGTTAACCGATCGGATGTGTTAAGGTTAATGATTGGTATACGTTGCGGAGTAGAGAGCTGTATGGCACGTTGAAACCACTCCAGCAGCGGTCGCCTCGCGGCGATCGGCAGCACTTCAGTCAAGGTTTTTGGGAGAGCAGGGGGGCTCGACCGGCCGTCCAGCAGAAACGCTGGGCGGCTTTTTTCTTGGTGATTCGCCCATGCCGGGGTTAGAGGCTGCAGGCGCCCGCGCCCGACTTGGATGCTGCGAAGGGTTGCCGTGTAGCTGGAGACAAGATGACCGAGCGGAATCCAAATGAATATGACGGGGCCGATAAGGTTCGCCGCCGCGGCGAGCCGATGTTCAATTTGCCCGGCATTGTGATCGCGGCCATCGGCCTTTGCGTCGGCATCCATCTGCTGCGCGTCTACGTGCTGACGCAGGAGCAGGATATCGGGGTTCTGTTGCGTGCGGCCTTTATCCCGATCCGCTATTCGGGGCAGTTCATCATCGACGTCTATGCCTTCACCAGCCCTTTCACCTATGCGTTCCTGCACGGCGGCGTTGCGCACCTGCTGGTCAACATGATCTGGCTTGCCGCCTTTGGCTCCCCACTGGCAAACCGGCTGGGAGCGCTGCGGTTTTCGCTGTTCTGGGCCGTGTCGGGGCTTGCCGCCGCCGGGCTGCACTACGGCCTGCATCCGCTGGACCAGGCACCGTTGGTCGGCGCCTCCGGCGCGATTTCGGGCATGATGGGGGCTGCCGCGCGATTCGGCTTTCATATCGATCGTTCGTCCGGGAAGCCGGCTTTCGCCGGCCTGCCGCTGCCGGTGGCAGCCGTCTTTCGTTCACGCACCGTCGTGACGTTTCTGGTCGTGTGGATGATCGTCAACCTGGTCACCGGCATCGTGGGCTTTGCGCCCGGCGAGGCGGACCGCATCGCGTGGGAAGCGCATGTCGGCGGCTTTCTGGTCGGTTTCTTCGGCATCCAATTTTTCGAACCAAAGCGGATGTCGCAGCGTTAGGGAAAGCCTGTGTACTGCGGTACGCCGCAAATTGGGAGCCGCTTGAAATGATCCCGATCCCGGCGCACCATGGTTGCGACGGGGCAAGCTTTTGCGGATGTCCGCGACGGCTTTGAAGATTACGAATAGGAGGTCGCCATGGTCGCCATGACCGTGAAGGCAATTCTGGAAGAGAAAGGCCACGATGTTTTCACGCTTGGTCCCAACGAGAAGTTGGCTGATGCGGTAAGAATCATGGTCGATCACCGGGTCGGCGCGCTGGTGATCACCAATGGCGACCATAAGATCGTCGGTATACTGTCGGAGCGCGACATCGTCCGGACCCTCGCCAGGGAAGGCGCGGCCGCGCTGGATCAGGCTGTTCGCATCGCGATGACCCCGAAGGTCAACATCTGCAACGAACATCATACCGTCAACGAAGTCATGGAGATCATGACCAAGGGAAGGTTTCGGCATCTGCCGGTTGAGAAAAACGGCCTGCTCGATGGCATCGTTTCGATCGGCGACGTGGTCAAGCGCCGTATCGAGGAAGTCGAACGCGAGGCCGAGGAGATCAGGGCGTATATCGCAACTGCTTAGCCCCTAACGCGAGGAGCGCATCGGCTTTAGCCGCATTCCCGATCAATCCGGAATGCGGCAAGGCGCTAAGGATAGGTGCACGGTCTTATCGTTCCGGTGGCCCGAGGCGGCGAGCCAGATGGCTCCGCTTCAGCCAGTGATCCTGAAGCTGGTCGGCGCCTGGTCGGCATCGGCTTCGTCAGACGTAACGCTGGTGACGGATGCCCCGGGCGGGCCGAGCCGAAAGCGTTGCAGCATCGTTGAAACCGCGGCATCCGATCCTGCGATGAGCGCTGCCACGGAGCCGTCATTCTCGTTGCGAACCCATCCGGTCAGACCGAGCCTCTCCGCCTCGTCCCGGGTCCAGACGCGGAAACTGACGCCCTGCACCCGGCCCTCGATGCGCACCAGCATCGCCTTGCGTTCACCCTTCATTGCTAGCTCCTAGATCGACGTGCGTCCTGACGGACGCATACTGTCGATCTATCTCTTTGTTGGAGCATCGGATTCTTCCGAAAACGGCTTCCACTTTGCGGTCCACCGCGCGTCCGGTTGGTGGACTCGCAAGCATCATAAGGTCCAGTCCCCTGATGCGTCATTAATTCTCGCTCAGCTTGCTAGGTAAGTAGCTGGAATCGCGATACATTTTATAGCATCACGTCAACGCTGCTCATCGCTTACTCGCACGAAGTCTGCTCAGAATCCTTGTTTCGGCTGGGACTACCTGCTTGCGAACGTAAGAAAACCCCCGGCCCGGAGGGGACGGGGGTTGGAAGGCTGCGGAATGCGTTCTGGTGCCTACGGGATGTCGGACCTGCGGTAGAGCGTTTGCTTCAGCTCGTCAGGATCGCCGACCGGGACCACTCCGGCGGCGACAAGCGCTTTCTTCACCCGCGCGAAATGCTCGCCCCGTTCCCGCGCCAACGTGTGCAGCGACACGTACTCCTGTCGGAACCGCTGCAAGTCCTCCTCGCGGACGATCGGCTGCATCCATCCGGTCACGGGATTCTTCACGGTTTCGGCTGTCAGCAATCCGTTCTCGACCAGGGCCTTTACCGCATAGGTCCCCGCGGAAAGGAGTTTCTCAAGGTCGCGCAAGGAGTGCCCCTCGTAGGCGGGGCCCGTTACGAGCGGCCGGACCTCCTCTGCATCCACGAAGACGGAAAGGAATCCCGCCTGGCCGGGATCGCGGCCCACCCGGGTGAGCTTCCCGTCCAGCACCAGCGTGACGACATCCATCACGGCGCAGCAGGAGTGCCTGGCGGCTGCGATCAGCGGGACCATTTCAGGATCGCCGTGGAGGGCCGGATCGGCATCGCGCAGCAGCCGCTCGAGAAAGTGGTCGAGATCGCTCTTGAGGAACGCATGTGCGCCCTTGACCCGGCCGCCATCCATCATCGGCTTGATGAAGGCCCGCTCCATTAGGCCACGGTCGTGTGGGCGGGGAACGTTCAGGTAGTCTCGGGCCCGTTCCATGCTCATGGACTCCGCCAGTCCCTTCAGGAGAGCCTCGGCTTCTGCCGCGTCGAACGTGACCTTGTTGTTGGCGGGGCCGCTGACACCGCTGTCTGTCAGGTTTGCCCGCTGGAGCATCCGGCGCATTCGCTTTGGGTGCAGCCCGAATTCCTGCGACGCGGACCGGACCGAGTGCTTCCGGCGCACGGCAATCTGACGGCCGAACAGAACGTCGCCGGGCCCGAAGGCCAGCGTGTCCAGGGAGTGGTCCACGATGATGTCGCGTACCGGATCGTAGGCTTTGTCGCGGCATTCGTGAGCCAGCCAGTCGTACAAGCGCCCGTACATAACCTTGGGCCCCTTGGCCGAGCGGCTGTCCTGGAAAGGAGCCTGAAGCTCGTTAAGAAACGCCCTGATCCCCGCGGTGCCCTTGTCAACGATGTGGAAGCCCGAGGCCTCACAGCGCCGTGCATCGTCGTCGTCCAAGTCATCCAGAACAACACCAGGCCCGCGAGCCGCGACCGCGCCGACCACGAACGGGAGGTGCAGGGCCGCATACATAGGCAACCCATCAAGCCACGATCCGGCAGTCCTGCCGTCCAGTCGCCGGAGGAGATAGCGTTCGAACGGCGACGGCGAGCGCGGTACCGCAGCGTCCAGCAACGACTGCAACCGGGGAACGGCGTCCGCAACTATTCGAGATGTGTCGTGGATGACGTTCGGGCCATCGAGCTTTCCGACTTCAGCTAGAGCCATTCCGTGCTTGGCACAGGTTCGGACCCCGCGGATGAGCCACATGCTCCGGCGGTGCGGCCGGGCGGCGACGCGGCAGTCGAGGCGCTTCACGTCCTCGGCCATACAGGCGGGACACATCCGAACGCGGTTGCGGACGAGGCTCGACTGCAGGAGGTCCTGGCCCTTGTGCCGGAACTGCCGCTTCGGGCCGCCGACACGGGTGAATGACTCCCGCAGGAGCCGATCTGGGTTCACGCCCGCGAGGTCGGCGAGCGCGCGGACCGCCTCCGGTTCGCCGTTGATGATAGCGCGCGGGTGGATGCCGAAGTCGCGGCAGAACTCGCGCATGTCATCCCGGTAGGCCCTCGTCGCCAGCCGCGAGGCAAAGTCCGGCGGGGTCTCGTGGTTCCCGAGGTCCAAGGTCAGCGAGAGCTTCATTTCGTGACTCCCTTCGTGCAGCGCCCCTTCGGCTTGCGTGCTCCGGTAGGTTTACCGGCCTCGTCAAGAAGATCCTCATAGAGGGCGGACTCGACAGGGATGGCGGTCCAGTCTTCGGCGAGGAACGGATTGAGATCGTCGTTCCTCACTCCCGTCCGGATGGCGTACACATCCGCGAAATGGCCGATGCCGAGTTCCCCGCCGCCCTCCACCATCAGGCATTCCGCGATCGCGTCCTGCACGTACTCCAGGGCGATCCCGAACTGGTAGGTGGACGCGTGGAGAAGGCGGTGCGCGAACGCTACGGACTGAAGCTCGCTACAGCCGACGGAAGGGCAAAGAGCCACTATGTCCCTCATCATCTGAAGAACATCGGTCGCGTGCTCAGGGAATGTGAGGGTCTCGAAAGGAAGGACGCGTACCCGCCGTTTCATCGAAGCGTCGTTTTGGCAGAAGCGCGACAGCTCCGGCAGGCCGGACAGGATCAACCAGATGGGCCAGTCCGCTTCCTGCATCATCCGCTTGAAGGTGTTCTCCACCTCCTGGGCCATGCTGTCGCACTTGATCTCGTCGCCGTGTTGCGCCTCATCGATGTGCAGAATTCGCAGGCCGAACTCCGCCATCAGCTCGCGAACGACAGGCCAGACCTTGCTGTGCTGGATTTCCCGACGGCCGTGATAGCCTAGCTTGCGGGCGATTTCGTTGCCGAGTGCCCCCAGCGTGAACGGGGAAGGTGCCACTACAGACAGCAGCGGGCACCATTCGCCTGCCTTGCCGAAGCCCTCGAACTCGGGACGGCTTGCGAAGGCATGTGCGAGCGCCCGGCTTTTGCCCGCCCCCGCCTTCCCGGTGACAACCAGCGCACGGCCCCCGCGAACCATGCCTTCCGCAGCGGCTACGCCGGGCTGCTGGCCAAGCTCGAGCAACATCGAGTCCAAAAGCCAGTCGATCTGCTCGTTGAGCTGCTCGTCGTAAACGGTTGGCAGGTAGACAGAAAGGACCCGGCCTACCGCCTCGTTCACCATCCGGCGCTTGTCGGTCTGGTTGGACACGATCCGGTTGAGGAATTTGGCGGAGATGTTGCCTACAGTCGGGGGATTCATCATGTTCATCGGTCAGTCCCTCCTGAGAAAGTTCGAGCCCAGGCGACCCCGGCGGCGCGCCACGGGACGCTGCGGCTCGTCGCCATCGTCTTCTTCGTCATTGCCCGGTGCGGCTTTTGCCGCCTGATCGGCGCTGTCGTCGGCTGCCTGACTGCTGCCTTCGGCCTCCTGCGCTTCAGGCGCGTCGCCTTCCAGTCCTTCGAATGCGCGCCCCCGCTCCCCAGCGACAGTGTAGTCGAAATGCTGCACCAGTTCCTTCTCGTGCTTCAGCAGCTGGTCGTTAGACATCGTCGACGGGCCGATGCCTGCAGCTGCCGCGGAATGCCGGCCCGCCTCGCGGATGTCCCGAAGCGCGGCAAGCACGATATGCTCCCGGAGTTTCGCTACGCTGGCATGCTTGCGGCGTAGGGCAGCGCTTGCCTCCATCCACAGCGCGGCGGACACACCCTCCATGTCGAGTTCGCAGGGAACCGCGAACCACTCCGCGCCGGGAATGTTCCTGGAAACCCAGATCGTGCCAAGGTTCTCCAGGTCGGCCCTCATCCGGATGTCTGCCTGCCCGATGGACTTGCGAAGGTTGGCAACGTCGGTGGAGCGGTAATACAGCCCGAGGAAGCGCACGCCCCGGTTCTGGATGCGCCTGTTGTCCGAGAAGCCGAACACAGTCCTGATCACGTGCGGTGCAGGCGGCGGCAGCACCTTGTAGAGCGCCGCCCGCTCCTCCCAGGCGTCGTTCGGGGTCTGGCCGCCCAAGCCGGCATGCGGCGAGTTGTGGTAGACATCGACGATGTAGCGCACCAACGCCTTCCCAAGCGTTTCCGTGACCATGTGAGCGACCGCGTCCGCGTCATAGTCGCCCTTGTCGTCAACACCTGAGAACGTCCGGCCCTGGAAGAACTGCATCAGTTGCAGGTCGATGGTTTGAAAGAACCGCTCAACGACGCCGCGCGCGTCAGGATGGGAAGCCGGGCCGATTTCGTTGGCGGAGCCGATGTCTCGCACCGCGCAACGGAACCCTGCGTCGATAAACTCGGAGCCGGAGTCGGTCGGCACCATGCCGGGCGTGCAAGCATGGTCCCAGGTGGAGCGGCAGCCTGCCGCCATCGCGACATCGGTCTTGTCGCGGCACGCCATCTCCAGTGTGCGGATCGCGGTGTCTGCGTCCGCGTTCCAGTTGAGCCGCGCGCCCAATACCACCTTCGTCGCCTCGTCGACCGCCGCGCAGAAGACGAGCCTAACCTTGCCAAGCTTGCCGACGAGTTCCTCCGGCATGCCCTCCCAGAATTCCTGCGGGAGCTTCAAGGTCCTGAGCTGCACGCGCCAGCAGTCGAGCGCGACACGCTCGCCGGGGAACATGGCGGACTGGATGCGGCCGCTCACCTTGTGCGTCCGGCGTGCGTAGGCTTCGCCACGTCGGGCCGCGGCGACAGCATAACTGTCCAGCTTCCGGATTGCCCGTTCGAAGGTGCTCTTCGAGGGAATGGGGAGGGGAGGGAGGCCTTGCGCTGCCCGCGCCACGTTGGTCGCGGCGAACGAAGGAGCATCCGTTCCACGGAGCGGAGGTTTGCCCTGGGCCTCCCTGCGGGCGTTTTCCTCCTCGAGCGTGACCGAACCCGTCATCAGCTTGTACAGCATCGCACCGGACCCGCGGCTGCGGTCAAGGTCCGCCTGCACCCATTTCGCCATCAGGGCGACGGAATGCGGGTCGGTGATCTTCGGAGCATGATAGCCGGCACGGCCCTTGCGGTGGTCGCGAAGCGCCAGGATGTCCCATTCATGCTGCTCAAGGACGCGAATCCAGCCGCGGATGGTCGTGGGAGACGGCGCCTTCCGGCTTACTTCGGATTTCCGGGCATTGATTTTCCGGTCGGATGACCCGCCCGCCGACGCCTGACGCGCCCATCCGGAGCCTTTGACCGCTTCCTCGTCCACGCCGTAGACCAGGTTCGCCATGACCTTGCTGATCGTCCGTCTGAGCGGTTTGTCGCACAGGCTGGTCTTGCGGTCGTCGTACATCTGCACGACATGGCGGCAAAGCTGCCAGTAGAAAGCCAGTTCCTCCCGGTCGTTATCCGGCAAGTCCCGGAGCGACTTGATGTCGGGCGAGCGGGCGAGAAGCTTCTGGCGCGACTCCTTGTTCTGCTCGATGCGCGGATCGAGCTTGCCTGCCTGCACAAGCTCGCGGAGGTCTTTCTGGGGGAAGACCTGACGAAGTTCAGAGTTCGCCAACGGACTGGCAGTAAGCACATGCCTATCGTGGCTGATGTACTTGTAGAGGACCTCGTCGAAGCCCTCCCTGATCGCGAAGACGTGGCCCGGCTCGAACCCGTAGGTGGTCGGAGCCGAAGAGCGGAATGCGTTGCCGTTGAAGATAGTCATGATGATCTCCCTGTGTTTGATGAAGGCTAGGCGCGGGCGCGCCTCACGAAGCATTCGTACGAAACCCGGGCACCGTCGCGGACCTCGAGCATGCCGTCGCCGACCAAACGGACGGCAGCGTTGAAGGCGGCTCCGCCGATGCCGGAAGCGGCGACCAGGTCGCGGAGGCGGCACCAGCCATGGAGGCCGCTCGCAATCTTAGCGACCAGGGCATCAGACGCGCCACAGGCGAGCCGCCGCGCGCGCAGCAGGAGCTGTGCGTCGTAAACATCATCGGGATGGATGTGGTCCTCAGTGCGGAGCAGGTAGATGTCGGCGAACGCCGTCCCGACCTGTTCCTTTATGAGCCGCTGCACCTCGAGGATTTGTGTCTTGGTGATCTTCTTCTTCGGCTTCACGTCAACCGCAACGCGAGTGGCGTCCCTGAGGGTCAGAAGCGCATCGAACGTGTGCTCGCCCTTCCGCCCGTCAGGCCACCTGAAGGTAACCGACGGTGGCTGATCGAGGTAATCCACCACGAGATCGCTTGCCAGCGAGATGTAGATAAAGCCGCGTTCAGGCTTGCTCTCGTAGACGTACTCCCGGTTGCCGATCACGACGGAGCCCCGGAACGAAGCAGTCGAGCGCAGCGGCATTTGACGAGACGCACGGCTCGGCTCCGGTGGAGTCCAGGACCTGGCGCGAGCGTTCAGCTCGCTATAGACAAGCTCCTTTCGGCGGCGTTGCCGTCACACCCCGCGCGGTCGAGCGGGGCGGCCGAGGACAGCCAGTCCGGACGGAGTTCCGAAGGCAGTGGCGCCAGCGGAATGAAACGGTCGATTGAAACCTTCTTGCGCATGTCGAATTCTTTCTTTCGTGGGCGACCATTCCGAAACCGAAGTGGTTGCCATGTTGGTGATAATCTAGGCCAGGCAGAATATCGCGCGTGGACAGTCGGCACGACAGGGCGTTCTCGCATGCTCGCGAGCTGTTAGCACGGCCGCGAACAAAGTGATTTCGTACGCACCTTGCCCGTGGGAGCTGCAGGGCGGCTTTAAACCGACTGGGGAACGGCTGGCACCAAAAGGAGGAGGCGGATCGGCCGCCCCGCGGTTCTTCCTGTGTACCCACTTCATCCGATGATTGTGCCTTCATTCTCCTCCGAAGCCGCCGAAGCGGACAACAACGCAGGGAACCTTTCTCTTCGAGGGAATGGCCCGCGATGTTCCGGCTCCAGGGACAGGCTTGCATGCTGAGCCGCGCTCGCCATGCGAACTGGTACGTAGTCCATGGAAGTGTGGTCGAAACGGTATCGAACAGACTACGGCTCTGCGAGGTCTTTGCGTGGGCGGTCGCCATCTGTTCAGTCGGCCAACGATGTACTCGCATCCAAGTGTCCATTCCGCAGTGGCCGGGTTAATCACCCCAGGCAGCGGAAAGTGCAGGTGGATCGTCGCAAACGCGTTGTTGGTCATTAGCGACGCTATGGGGAGCTGCTTGATGATGGCGGTTGCTGCGACGTGGAGAATATGGGGGATTCTCGGTTTCGTAGTTTTGGGGTTAGTGATGCAGAGATGCTTGAGCTGCCTGGTGGCCATCATTGCATCCAACGTCTCGCGAATCTCTTCTTCAGGAACGACCTGCATGGAGCTGGCAATGGACGCCTTCCAGCGGCTAAGCTCGTCGGCCTTGGCTGGCTTTTGCTCCCAAAGGGCATCGATACCTTGTTGGATGACCTGAAGGACAGCTTCTGGCAACAGTATGGTTTCTCGAGGTATCCGTTCCATCCACTCGCGAGCTGGAGTTGGAATTTTGTATGGCGCGATCTCACTAACTGAGGTCGCGTCGACGATGATTCCGTGGCTTTGGGTTCCTTCTTCTTTGCTAGGGGTCAAGCATGGCCTAACAGGGCTAAAGCGGATGACGGATGACTGGTGTGCGCCATTTTCTAATTGCATCGTAGTGGCCTTTCTCTCGGACTGCATTGTCGCCAGAGGAAAGCGCAAGTGAGAGTAGCACGCCAATCACAGTATGTTTCATTCAGATCTGATAAAAATAAATTGAAACTAATAAATGTTATTGCGTGTCCTTCGTGATTAGAAATAGAAGTTAGCGTAAACTAGTGAGTTTTCTTGAATCTTTGAATTTGAATCCTTGTTTTATATATTAGTTCTACGAAAAATTGTGATTAAGATCTTAATTCTTGGTCGGTGTTTGTGTGCGCGGGGGCCGGATACGCCGCCCACAGTCGAAGTTGGCAGGGCAAACCGCAAATCGAAATCCAGACCTTTGGCGTGTTTGGCGGCTCGACTGGCAGGATCACCCATGAAACGAATCCCGGCCTCACAGGCAGCACTGCGGGCGAGAAACAACCGCATTGTTGAAGCACGGGTCCCTGTGCGATTTTAGGCGCGCGATAGCCGTAGAACGGATTGGCGCAGGCTCACATGGCGTCACTCTCCGCCAACCTGACAGCGCTAAGAATTTGGGCCGGACTGAAGGAGATTCTTGGACTACATCACTTGTGCCGGTGTTGCTCCCGACTGGGAGGCTGATTGATAGAGTGACGCCGAGGTATGGCAGAACCGAGTTCAGAGTGCTGCTCGGTCATCGGCACAAACAGCACCGTAATTGTTGACACTGGTTTCTCAGCACTGCACTCCTCTGGAGTCTTCAAAGACCTTCCCTCGCTCAGAGCCTGCCTTCTCCGGAAGGACTCGGCATGCGCTATCGGCGACACAGATGCAACGGGATCGTCATGGTAGAGACGCCGCTGGAAGCGCCGATCTGGCAGAACCGAGTTCAGAATGCTGCTCGGTCATCGACACAAACAGCATCGTAATTGTTGACATTGTTTTTTCAGCCACCGCACTCCTCTGGAGTCTTCAAAGACCTTCCTTCGCTCGAGCCTGCCTTGTCCGGAAGGACTCGTTCGGTCTGAATGCGCTAGCGGGGCACAGATGCCACGGGATCGTCATGGTAGAGACGCCGCCGGAAGCGCCGCTCTACCGCGCAGTTCTTGCTTGCTCCATTGGCATCACGCCCGCTGGATTCCAGCCAGAATAGTTCTGAGGATCCGGTTCGAACATCTCGCGCGTACATTGTTCCCCACCCCGGATATGTCCCATAGGTACGCCGCTGCCGTTCTCTCCAAATGTGGCAAAATTAGTGGGTCACGTTATATTCGCTGGCCTGCAAACTTTTTTGTCCAGCATCCGGGTCGCGCTTGTCGTCTGAGGCGGAAGCGGGGCCGGATCAGTGCGGCGGGGAGCCATTACTACGACTTGTCGTAACTCCTCAAGCCGAGACGGTAGGATCGAGCAGCGCCTGCATAATCATCTTCGACCCCAAGACATCCTTGCGGATGGCTCATGGAGTCAAATGACCATTATTGCCGAACATCGTCGCTGCCGGGGGGACGACTTCATTGGCCTGAGGATTAGACCGTCCACGCGTGCCCCCCGAAACGTGGACGCCGTAGACGGACCCGTCGTCTCCCCTGCACGGGAGTCGGCGGGCTTTTTGCGTTTAGGGACAAAACTGTCGTCAATCAGTTTAAGCTTGGGCCATGGCAACTCCGACCGGGAGGTTGCCGAACAATTGCCCGCCCAATAGTCACGCTCTTGGGTGGGCTTTTTGTTTTGCCAAGGAACGAATGCCTGTGATGCCGGTTTAAATCCATCCACGTCTATCCCCTCCACGTGGACCCTGCAGACGCCCGCCGTCTCTTTCGCCTGAGGCGGCGGGCTATTTTGTGCGTTTGTAAAGGGCTCAGTTATCGGGCCCGTCAAAGTGGATGTTCAGGCCCGCCTTGAGTGCCTCTGTGGCAATACTGATCTTCAATTCGTCATCCGGCACTTCCGGTTCCGAAAGAGGGCGGATTTCTCTCATCGCGCTGGAAATGACCACTGGCCGCTCTGGTGAGGCTTTCCTGAGATATGCTCTGATGGCATTGCGGACGTGATCGGGCAGAAGGTTTCCTTTCGGGTAGCTGGTCATGGCGCGCTCCTCCTCCGAAAGGAGAATGACTCAACCTGTCAGGGCTGTCGAATCATTCGGCCCACGCCCGGCTGTCCATAACGCAAATCAGGTCAAAGCAGAAAAACGGCGTCACGATGGAACTATAGCGGCGCAGGCGAATTCGGGACTAGGGAAGGGGTATCACAATGACCGACACACCTAAGCGCTTTGCTTCAGAGGCAGAGCGGATTCACGCACTCGCTTAGGAAACAGGCGTGAGCGACGAAGACATTCGGATGATCATCAACATGGTGGGCACAGATCGGGGCTCGATCGTTCGCGAAGCGCGCCTTCTGAAGAAATCCCGCTAGCTGAGCCAGCGCGGCAGACCGCCAGAGAAGCTTTATCCGCGGAGGTGGCGAAGCGTCCAACGAAGATGTCGTCTCGGGCTTTGATGGGCGCCGCCAAAACGCTCCTTATGACGTCTTGGTGATCGTACCCTGATCCAGGTCGAGAACCTCAGCGTCACGGATTTGCTTGGCAAGGTCATCCTGGAGCTCACCCCATTGACCCAGATAGACTCCACAATTGGCGCGATGAATTGGCGTGTGCTCTTCCGCATGTTCCGGGATATCCATCTGGATCGTTCCGCAGGCTTTGCAATCGAGCTTGTCGTTCAGCTTTTTTCGGGTCATCGCGGTATCATGCGCCTTTCTGACTGCAAAGCGAGTCATTCCATATCCGGCACGTCACCGAACAACACCGCTGGCTCGAAGCCGACGGCCTTCGACTACGTGTTCAGGATGGCGGCTTAGCACTGCGCGACGACAACCATCCGCGCAAATCAGAATCCGTTGCCTTGATGTCCAATGGTTTCCGGCTGGCTTCGTCCACGAAATGCAATGTCCAGTGGCCGGTATCGCTGGGGGAGGCATAGAGAACGTTATCGAAGTTCACGAAAACCTTCTCGCCCCTGCGTGATTGAGCTTCGATCCACATTCTACCTTTGCCTCGGCCTCCCAAGCGTGCCGTACCATTGCCCGGGCAGGCCAGGCCGTCAATCCGGGGCAGTTGGTCCAGCCATCCGCTCCAGCTCCTGCACCAGGCTCTTGAGTATTGCGATCTCGTCTCTCCTCGGCGTCGTGGCGGGCCTGGCGTGCGGCTCAAACGGGCAACGGATTAGCCTGGCCGGTGGGACATCTGATGCGAAAAACCTAATGATTGCAGGGTAGGGGAGTTGTCCCACTTTAACCTAAAAACCGCAGAAAACCGGGATTGTCGGAAATCCTCCTGGCCCACCATCACTTTCAATAAGTTAGCCAGAATTATGAGGCTTGCGTTCATGCCTCCCGAATCGCGACCCTCATCTAGGCACCTTTTTAGACACCGCCCAAGGGGTGTTGCACCCATGGGGGCCTGCTTCGAGGAACGTCATGAGTGCTAAACATCCCGCCCGTTTTCCGACGGTGGGATGGGATGTCCCATTTGCTGTCGGAGAAACCGGTTTATCACTTTCCGCGTCCATGAAGGCTTACGCGGCGAGATGTAATAAGGTGGGGGGAATTCACCACGTTTGATTTTAAGACGAAGATACTCCGCGCACCATGGAATTCCCAACCGTTTCAGGTCCTCGGGATAGATGTTTGGAATCTCGTCTGGAGCGAGATCGTCCTCCCCTAGGTGAGGCGTTTGAACTGGTATTTTACTCATTTCCATACTCCTACTTCTGCTTTTCGGCCCAACTGCACGTTCTTTCTCGCGCCCGTGGGCGCCTCCGCTGTTTCCAGATGAAGGGTTGTGCAGCGGCGATGGCTTCATGCCTTGCGTATTGCCTTTCCACCGGCCAGCGGTGCGCGCGCCGCACCGGCAGTTACCATTCAGGCGGTTCGGAGGCTCCATTGCCCTCTAGTTTGCCGATGATGTGATCCTTTCGGTGTCGTCGCTAGGGTAGATCAACGAAGCCAGCTTAGGTGCCGTCCGCCCGCGCGGCAAATTCTGAATTATGTTAGCTATTTGATTGAATTAATCTTTTAGCTATTCGAGCCTAATGAAAAGAATGATGCCGGCTGGGGAATCCTTGAACGGAATTCTTGTGCCGCGCGTTGAGCGGGTAGCCTCTCGAAAGGACCAGAATATGAACAAAAGAGGTGTAATACGGGAACGCCAAGGATTGCCATTTGGCGCGATATAGGAGGGCGAAGTGCAAACCAATCCCGTATCGCGTTGAAACCTGTCTGGAACAGGAATCCTTGCCGATGTCACCTTTTTCCGGACTACCAAAAACGACGGATCGCGAGCGAAATGTGGCCAAGATGTGGCAGAGACACATCGTAACACCTCTTTTAATGGGGCCTGATGACGATTCACCGTGTTGTCTGCCTGTTGCCCATGAGAGTGTCATTGATGGGATTCTTCTGACGCCATCTGCGCCTTCACCTCCCGCAGCACGGCAACGAGAGCCGTCCCTTCGAGCGCGTCATGCTGCATCATGGCGTCTGCCAATAACCGGACGGCATCCTCGTTGCGGCGGATCAGGTCACGGGCCCGGGCATAGGCAGTTTCAAGCCGAGCATTGACCTGTTCGGCCAGCAGGGGATTGTAAGCGAGCAGCGCAGACTGGTTGTCGGCATGGCGGTAGAGCAGCGGCCATGTTCCGGCAAAGCCGAGTTCGGTCTCCATGGCGAGCGCCAGTGTTGTCGCCTTTCCCATGTCGCTGTCCGGCGATCCGCCAGCACCTGCGCTGACGCAGCCGAGCAGTTCTTCCTCGGCCGCGCGCCCGGCAAGACTGACGGCAAGCAGCCCATCAAAAACGGCTTCCGTCTCGGCACCCGTGGTTGCTGTTTTCCCCTCGGTATAGCCGCCGGCTGGACCATCGATGCCGATCGAGGTAATGTGCCCCAGGTCGAGGACCAGCCTGGCGACCGCATGCCCGGCCTCGTGGACGGCCATGCACCAGCGCAAGGCCTGCGTCCGTTCCGGTCGGGCGGAGGCCAAAATGTCGAAAACGTCGGAGAAGACCAGTTGCCGGCGTTCTCGCCGCGCCTTCTGGCGCGCCTCGCGGACCAGCCGCTCGACATCGGCGCCGCTCATGCCGCGCGCTTTCAGCGCCAGGGTGCGCAGGACGGCATCGCCAGCTGCTCCATCCTGACAGCCCTGCTCGATCATTGCCATGAGACCCTCCTGCTTGTATCCATCGTAATGTGCCAGGCCATGAATCGCCGAGCGGGCTGTCGGCCGGGCGGCCGAGGCGGTACCAGCGCGACAGCGTGCGCGCCCAGCTATGGTCGTCGGCGATCAGGCAAAGGTCGGAGGTGGCGATCGGCCGGGCCTGGCCAGGTAGCAAGGGGTGTCCGAACGACAGCCCGGCGAGACACGGGGCAGGCCTGTTGGCCACTATCCAGCGCTCCAGGATCGGCGGATCGGCGGCAAGGCGCTCGGGCGGCACGCCCGCGCGGATTTCCTTCATGTCGTCCGCAAGGGCGATGAGACGTGCCAACTGATAGTCGAAACTGGCACCGTGGTCGGTCTTGCGGGGGTAGAACGTCACCATGGTGGAAAGGTCCTTATTCTGCCGGCTCGTTTCGGCGGGGTGCGGCTGCGGCTGGCTCTCCTGTGGCGATAGAGGCAGTGTCCGCCTCGGTGCTGTCGGCGGTTGCGGTGTCCGTCCGGCCCGTCTCGCGTTCCGGAGCCGTGGCGATGACGGCGTCGAGATCCCCCTTCAGATGATGGCGCAGGATGCCGACCAGCGCCTCCGTGTCGGGCTTTGGAATGACGATGTGCCTTTCCAACCTGCCGGAGCGCAGCAGCGCCTTGTCGATCCGGTCGGGATTGTTGGTGGCGCCAATGATGACGACGCCGTCCGATCGCGCGGAGCCGTCCAGAAGCTCGAGCAGCCTGTTAACGATCTGGTCCCAGTAAGTGGTCCATTCGCCTGCGCTGCCACGCGTGTTGATGCCGTCGATCTCGTCGACGAACAGGATGGCGGGCTTCGCCGCCTCGGCCTCGGCAAAGGTGGCGCTCATGCGGATGAGCACGTCGCCGAGATAGCCCGGCTCCAGCCAGGTCGCGACCGACGTTGCGATCAGTGGAACCCGCAGCGTGTTGCAGAGCGCCTTGGCGAATGTCGTCTTGCCCGTGCCGGGAGGGCCGGACAGGAGCAGCTTCGTGCTCATGTCTTCCCAATGAAGCGAACCGGCCCGCCACAGCGCCAGGTCTTCCTTCAGGTCGAGCGCCCAGTCCCCGGCCTTGCCATATCCCGACAATGTCTCGACGCGGGGAATGAAGCGGTCAGTCTCGGTGCCGGTCGGCACAGCTGGCTCGATCCGCTCGCTTCCCGAACCGGGATTGCCGCGTCCGGAATTCTTGCCAGTCTTGCTGCCTGTTTCCTTGCGGCCGGAATCCTTCCCGCTCGCAGCGCCGTCGTCGTTCTCGTTCTCGGCCGCCAATGCCATTCGTATGCGGGCAAGGTCATCCAGGACGGCAAGAGCCCGTTTCGCCGATGTTCCCGACCGGATTGCCAGCGCCAGATCGGCGAGCGTCAGCGCCGAGGCATGGTCGTGCGGGATATCGCCTTCAGGCACCTGACCCAATACCGCGCGCATGGTATCGCGGATGATGCCCAAGTCGAGCGGGCCGGAGACGAGATTGATGCCGGCGGCCTGCCGCAGAACTGCCGGAAGTCGGTCTTCGTCCTCCGAGACGCCGAGGATCGGATAGCGGCTCTGCGCCGCGAGCGAGACCTGTCTCGCCGTTCTCTCACGCTCTTCAGGGTCGAGTTCCGTTCCGGCGAAGACGACCACGCGCCAGCGGGCATCCGAAACGTGGGAGAAGCGGATATCATAATCCCGCGAGAGGATATGGCCTTCGCCTGACGCGACCTTGCCCGGAAGGACAAGGCCTTGCTCGAGCAGGTCGAGGAATGTCTTCTCGAATCCTGCAACCCGTCCGGTGATGGTCATGATGGGAGCGGGAAGGCGAAGCGCTTCCAGGATCTCGCCCAACGGCATCGTGTTCATGGTGATGGAGCGGGCGAGAAGCAGCATGGCGGCGACGTCTGCCGCCCCGAGCGGCTCCGCCGAGCGGCGAACGGCGCGCAACAGGCCGTTGGCGTCCAGTGACTTACTGCGATCATGGCCCGCCGACTGCTCCGGCACGGCGGCGGGATCGTTATCCCCAGGCAGGTCATCGCGCGCGATCGAGCCGGCAAATGCATGCCGTTCGAGTATGCGGGCGATCTCGGCTTCCGACCTGCCCGCCGCAAGCGGTCCCGGCACGAAGGTGCGTACACCACGGCCCGCCACGCGAAAACGTCGCTCCGTCAGAAGCCCGGCGCCGGTCGCACGGTCGATCGCATCGGCCCCGGCTTGGTGGCGCAGACGCCGCAGAAGATGTTGCGCAAGACGGGAATCCATCACCGGTTTCCCCTCTTCTTGGCCGAAGCAGGCAAAGGTCTGAGCTTCAGGAGTCCTGCCGTCTCCAGCCACTCCGCGACCATCATGCAGGCTGCATCACCTTCCTCGACACGCCGCGCCAGAAGCTCGATGATGACTTCCGGAAGGGCGACACGTTGCGCGAGGCTGATCCGGGCAAAATGAACCGCAAGCCCCACCGCGACCGCGGGATCCTCCATCGGCTTTGTCCGGCAATCGCAGGAGGCAATGGCGCCTGCACGTCTCAGCGTCGCGCAGGATTCGCGATGCCCAAGCAGCATCAGGAGCGGCAGCGACGCCGTCGCCTTGCGTGGCCTGACAGTCGGTGCCAGTATCCGGGCTGCACGGGTGGACGACAAAGGTTCCGGGCGGACGGTCGACGCCTCGACGCCAATGCCAGTATCGACAGGATTCGTGTCGTGCTGTTTGCGGGCGTCTGGCGCCACCACCGCGAGCCGCACAGGCTCCTTCCGGATGACCGGCTTCTTCATGTGAACATGCTCCTCCCGTTCCGCGGCAGGCGGCGGCCGGTGAACTCGGCAACAAGGATTGAATGTCGCTTCAGGACGTCAGTGCAGGCGGGCGTAGCCGAAACGGGGCTGCGCCGTCTGCAGCGGAATGACCGAGGCCGGCTCCGTACGGGGTGGCGAAGCGTCTTCGTCAGCGTTGTCCACGGCGGGAATCCTGTCAGGCTCGACAGGATTCTCCACCAACGCCCGGCAGCGGCTCGCAAGCTCGTCCTGCACCTGGCCGGAGAACGCCTGCCGGACCTGCCGGACGAATTCGGCGGCACCTTCGCATTCGATGAGGTCGTCGATCTCGGAAAGCCGGAAGACGCCACACTCGGCATCGGACATCTCGTCAGCTCCGTCGACGATCGCGGTCTCGATGTTTACCAACAGCGGTCCCTGGCGCTCGGCAACCCATTCCGGTGCGATCGCCGCCACCGCCAGCATCCGGAACCGCAGCCGGTCCACCTCCTGCGGACGGTAAGAGCCGAGGCTTCTCTTTATATCCAGGATCAGTCCGCTGTGGGTTTGCCTGTTCACCACGAACAGGTCGGGCTTGTAGGATTCCGTCGCATGCACCCGCGAGGGAAAGCGCACCCCCTTGATCTCGTCTGACGGCGTCCGCTTCAGCATCTCCTGTGCGGCCGGCACGATCGGCACCGCCTTCGTCGGAAGGAGTTTGAGGTCCGGGTTCCCCTGCACAGCCTGTTCGATGGCCGTTTCCAGCAGCCGGCCTTCCTGCATCACCGCCGAGCGGAAGAAGCCGAACAGCGATGCATAATCCCCGAAGGTGCTGTCGTCGCGCGCCTCTCCAGCGCGCGCCGCCTTCATGGCCTCATCGGCCAGCCTGTCGATGTCGTTTCCGGAAGTGTTCGGCGGCTGCAATCCCGCCGATTGCCGAAAATGGCGTTGATAACCCGAAAGCCGCGCCGTTGGACTCCGCCGGTCCCCTTCCGGACGGCGAAAATGCCATTTATCAATTCCCATAGCCCAAGACCTCATACCAGGTTGCGGGTCAGGCCTCCGTTCGGTGCGTCCAACACCTGCGGGGGCCGATTTGCGTTCATGCCCTTGCGTGAACGGGGCCAACCGATCGGGATCTGAAGAAGATCTCAAGGCGCCAGGCGCCGGTATGGTTAACGGCCGAAGACGCCAGGTTAAATCGAGGTCTGGCCAACTATCCTGCGCTCGGGGGTCTGAGCACCCGCTTCAACGCGCGGACGATCTTCTTTTCGGTCTGTCTCAGGTCGTTTCAATAACCGAGCAGGCGATCCCTTGTCGCATCGTCCATTTCGCAAGCTCAGACCAACCCGACATGAACGGATACGGTGATGTTGTCGATCAGACCTGACCCGCGCATCCAAGTTTCCCAGACACCCTCACGTTCGAGGACTACTTCGACGTAGCCATTGGCGAGCGTCTCGTCGATGAGCAGGATTTGAGTCAACGACCTGAAGGAGACATGCCCGGCGCGAGCCTTACCGATGAGCGGCGATGACATCGTGGAAGCGGGTAGGCCTGTACTGCTCCCAATCCTCGAAGGCATCGACGTCGCTTGCTGAACGGCAGTTATCCGCCCATCACGCCGAGAACCGGGCTGTCTGGATACGGCCCCGGACCTGCCTGTCGCAATGCGCCCTTTGCGGACCTGCGCTTTTGCCACCAAGGGCCACGCTTTGGCGAACTTCTGGACGTGGCTCGTCCCAGAAATCGTGATATCCTGGTTCGAGAGGCAGTTGCTCATGCGTGGGCTGCGACATGAGCTTGGAGGAGTCCGGGCATCTGCTATCGAAGATGCAGCCTCATCTAAGCGGTCGATGCCAGGCACGTGGGGCTTACTACCGCACGCTTTTGAGCGGGATCGAGCGCCCGGCAAAACCACACATGTTCGAACGCGAGCAGTCGCTTCCAATCTGCGGCGGCGCGGAGCATCGACTCGTTCCACCGCCACACACAATGGAGGAACCAATGAAATCCATTATCGCAACATTCGCCACAGGAATGATACCTCTCCCAGCAGCGCTTCTCTCCGGGTTTGTCATGTCCTTGGCCCCCGGGGCCGTTCTAGGGGCCACGATCGAGAAGAAGGGGACCACGCCTTACGTGACGCACTTCATCTTTCGCCCTTTGATGAGCATTGATATTCCCGGACTCGGTACGGCCACCGCGCTGGAGGCGGTCGGGACTACCGAAAATATGAAAGGAGAGGCGATGCTCGACAAGATGTCGGCTCATTGCACAGCGGTAAGCGTTGCTTCGGGGGAGAAGAACTACATCGATGGTGCCTGTGTCCTTGCCGACAAAGACGGTGACAAGATCTTCTCCACCTTCGACACGCGAGACATCGACAAGTCGCAGCCGGACATGGATTGTGGCACCCATATCATCACGGGCGGCACCGGTAAGTACAAGGGTATCACCGGGAGCGAGCCCTTCGCCTGTATGCCGATGCCTGCACTGGCTGGTCCGGGTGGCTATACCGCAATGGATATTCCGCACAACACCACGTGGGAGATCAAATGACGTAACGTGATGTCCGGCTGCCAATTTCGATCTGATCTACGGGCTGCCGCACCAGACGGTCGAATCCTGCCACGACACGGCACTCAGGGCTGCGGCGATGCGCCCTGACCGGTTCGCCGTATTCGGCTACGCCCATGTCCCGTGGTTCAAGAAGCACCAGCGCATGATCGACGGGCAGCTCTGCCTGGCAGCGCTGCCCGCATGGATCAGGCGGCAGCAATTGCCGATGCGCTGTTATCGGTCGGCTATATCCAGATCGGACTGGACCATTTCGCACTGCCCGATGACGAACTGGCTCACGCCTGGCGGGAACGAACGCTGCATCGGAATTTTCAGGGCTACACCACCGACACCTGCCGGTCGCTGATCGGGTTCGGGCCTCTGCCATTGGCCGGAACCCTGAGGGCTATGTGCAGAATGAAGTTGCGCCCGGGCTCTATGCCCGGCAAGTGACGTCAGGTCGGCTCGCGACAGCGAAGGTTTATCGCCTGACTGCGGAGGATCGCCTGCGGGCGGAAATCATCGAACGGCTGATGTGTTATTTCGAAGCCGACATACCGGCGATCTGCGCCCGTCACGGTGTCGACATCGCTGCAATCCTCGACTGCGCCAGGGCGCTGTCCGATTTGGTCCACGATGGTCTGGTCGAGCTCAAAAGGGGCATCTTACGCGTCAACCAGAAGCATCGTTTCGCCGTCCGCTCCGTGGCGGCCGCCTTCGACGCATATCTTCCGCAATCGCCACGGCGGCATGGCAAGGCCACCTGAAGCGCCCCCTGTAGGATGGGCGCGTTCCGCCAACTTCGATCGTTCGGATTTTGTCGCCGCCGTGGCTCGCAAGGTCGAGCCATTCGAACTCACCTCGCCTCATGTCGTTCACTAACATCGGACCGGTGCAGGGTTCTCGACCGTCAAAGTGTCGGTAGATTTCAGACGATGGAAATCCTCAGGTTTGCTGGACGGCAACCGTCAAAGCATCGCCCAACGAGATCCTGGCGGATGTCGCAGTTGTTTTCATTGAGCCAAAGTCATTTAACTGACAGCTTGTAGTCAAAGTGTCAGTGTACTGTCGCTATGAAAATGGTCAGCCACGCTTCTTCCCATCCCGCCAGCCGTCTAGCGCTCGAGGTCTTTCGCCTTAACGGAACCCTGATCGCCAGCGGCGATGCCCTGGCCCGCGCCGCTCGGTCTAACCAGCGCGCGCTGGCAGGTTATGGGTGCGGTCGCCGAGGCGCGTGGCGGCCTGTCCGTATCCGGCATCGCCCGCAACATGGGCCTCGTTCGCCAGTCGGTGCAGCGAATCGCCGACGACCTCGCGGCCGATGGCGTCCTCCGCTTCACCCCCAATCCCCACCACCGCCGCGCCAAGCTTGTCCAGCTTACCACACGGAGCCACACTCTTCGCCGAGGCGAGCCGACGCTGGCTCGCCATGCCGCTCGGCGATGCTATCGCCGAGCCTCTCTTCCTGCAGACTTGCAGCGTCGAGCAGCACCAGGCGCGTCAGATCCCTCGTAGCGAAGGTGGTGATTATCTCGCCCGTGAAGCCGCATTTCCGCAATAATGGCATGAGTGAGGAGGAGCCAGTCGACGGCTGCCGGATCGAAGCGGACGGTCATTTTCCTCGCCGAGTTCATGCTTGCCCTGGAAAAGGCCGCAATCGATAAGGATGCGTCGGCCGACGCATTTCGACCAGATGGCAGGAACCTGTCACTCCCCGCGCCGCGCATGGAACGAAATCTTCAATTCTTCCTCCGGACCCGAGAGTATGCGGGCGGCTAATGTCACGCCGCCGCGCGATCGGCCGCGCTGACCGCAACTTCGTCGGTGTGAGCAAACCCCTTCGAATAGTCGAGCACCGAAATCACTTCGGGCCGAAGCTCGAAGACCGCGATGCCGGACATGTCGAGGCCGGTCATCATCGGCCCATATTCGGGATATTTCTTTGGCAGCTCGGCAAACAGTATTTTCTGGATTGTTGTTTCGTCGGTAACGGGAAAGGCGCGTGCCGCCATCGACAGGCCGGTGATGGCATCAGGCTGCGCTGTATCGTGGTCCACGGTCAGCGAGACGCGGTTGTCGTGCGCCAGGTTCCGAGCCTTTTGCGTGTCCTTGCCGGTCATGAACCACAGGGTCAGCCCCTGATTAACATAACCGACAGTGGTGGCCTGCGGCCAGCCGTCGGGGCGCAAGGTGGCGAGCGTAAGGATGCGATGATCGTCAAGCAGCTTGAGGATCTTGGCGTGGAGGGTGGCATCCATAGGAGGTCTCCTGTTCTGCGATGGCAGGAGAATAAGCGCTAGAGCGGCACCGGGCGTTGATTTGGCGCAATGAGGGCTTGTCCGATGGGTGCGATATTCAGAAAGTGAGCAAAGATTGCGCATCCTGGCATCTCCACCATGCCAGGAACTGCCGCAAGATCACCGTACTTTTCAATGGAGTATGCTCTCGACGTTTCACCGCTGGTGCATTGTCACTCGGGTGCCTGCTTCTCATGTGGAACCTTTTCCTGGCCTATTGGCCCCAACTCCTTGCCGCAGTGTCCCTGCCGTTGGCTATCGTCGCGATGGTTCATGCGGCCATGACGAAGGAGGAGGTCCGTTCCGCCATCGGATGGGTTGGTGTCATCGTACTATCGCCGGTGGTCGGCCCCTTGATCTACGCGATCGCGGGCATAAACCGCATTCGACGTGCCTCGATCGCCTCGGGGCGAGCACCTCTGGACGGTGACCTGCTGACACACCCTCGCTTCGATACGACCAGCGAACTCGTTGCTGAAAAGTTCGGGAAGCGGTTTGCCGCTCTCAAGACCGTCGGCGACAGGGTCACGCGTCACCTCATGACGACGGGCAACTCGATAGACGTTCTGGGAACCGGCGACGAGGGATATGCCGCCATGGCCGAGGCGATCGATGGCGCTCGACGCAGCGTGATCCTCGAAACCTATATCTTCGACCGGGATCCGATCGGCCTGCGCATCGCTGAATCGCTGATCGGTGCGGTCCGGCGCGGCATCGATGTCCGTGTGCTGATCGATGCGGTGGGCGCGCGATATTCGGTTCCCAGCATTGTCGGCTATTTGCGCGACGAGGGCGTTGCGACGGACGTGTTCAACGGCAACATCATCATGGGGTTGCGTCTTCCATATGCCAATCTCAGAACGCACCGGAAAATTCTGGTGGTGGACGGTGCTGTAGCTTTCGTCGGGGGAATGAATATCCGCAAGCAGTTCACCGTCGAGTTTTTCGGCCCCGATAGTTCCTGCGATACGCATTTTCGCGTTAGCGGACCGGTCGTCGCCGACCTCCAGGCCATCGCGGCTGAAGATTGGCGTTTCACAACGGGCGAGAGGCTGGGCGGCGAAGCCTGGCGCATCGAGGCATCTCCGGGCGAATCCGGCGCGCCCATCCTTATGCGAGCCGTAGCAACCGGGCCCGATGCGAGCATCGAGACGAACCATAAACTTCTGATGGGAGCCTTTTCCGTCGCACGCAGATCGATCCGCATCATGTCACCCTATTTCCTGCCGGATCGTGAATTGATCAGCGCGCTGACGACGGCGGCCCGCCGCGGCGTCGAGATCGACGTTGTCGTTCCCAGCGAGAGCAATCTGGTTCTTGTCGATCGTGCGATGACCGCCCAGTTCGATCAGGTGTTGAAGAATTATTGCCGGGTCTGGCGCGCAAAGGGCCCATTCGATCACTCCAAGCTACTCTCGATCGATAGTACATGGGCCTTTATCGGCTCCTCCAATCTCGACCCACGGTCTCTGAGGCTGAACTTCGAAATCGATATCGAAGTGATGGATGCAGACTTCGCGGGCAGAATCCACGCCCGGATCGGATCCCGGGTCTCGCTAGCGGCACCTGTGACACTCGCAGGCCTTCGATCGAGGCCGTTCCTCGCCCGCTTGATTGACCGAATCTTATGGTTGGGGTCGCCTTACCTTTGATAGTGCGCAATTGGCGAGCATAGCGTGCCACGTGGCGTCACGGAGTTCCTGGGAGCTTGGGTGGCGCTCGACGAGGTCGCCGATAGACTGGTAACGGCAGGCTGCCTGTCGGTCGCTGAAATCGTCGAACCTGGCAGCGCGGTGCCTCGCCGCAGAGGGCGGCGGCCCGCAAACGGTGTAAGTCGTCTAACCTGAAATTCGGTTAGACGACTTACACCGTCATATGGTTGGACGCGAGTTGCGATATTCCGTGGCGGCGGTCGGTCTCCATGGCAAGAAGTCAAGACTCCCAGCGCACGATCACCAACCAATCCGCGACAACCTATGGTTAGCGCGATAGGGAGGCGATTCGGGGTCTTAAGAAATGGAGGTCGACAAGGGCGGATACTGGGAATTCCTCCTCGGCGCGAAGCTTAGGATGACCCACGGCGACCGCTTCCAAGACCTGTTCAATGAATTTATGCTCCGAGTCCACGGAGACGATTTCACCCCTATCAAGCCTCATGGCTCGCAAGGTGACCGAGGCATGGACGGAGCGCTCGGAAACGATGTGTTCCAGTGTTATGGTGCCGAGAACGGCCACGTCATCGATGCCGCTCGCATCTGCCGGAAGATGACGGCCGATTTCAACCGCGCCTGCGCGACCATGCCGACTATGAAGAGGTGGCGCTTCGCTCACAATCTCGTCGATGGGGTCTCTCGTCCTTTGTTGGACACCCTCGAGGAAATCAAGGCACTCGCGGCCGCGAAGAACATCGAAGTCGGTTTCTTCGGACTGCACAGCTTTCGGATGCTGCTGCGGCAGATGTCGGACGATGATCGCACCGCAGTACTTGGAGTGCGCGCACAGGAAGATATGATGCTCGCCCGCCTTCCCGAAGCGATCAACAGTCTAATCGCGGCGCTTATCTCTGGAGCGTCGCAATGTAGTTCGTCAGTGCGTGAATGCGTTCCTGCGTGACTGCCTCACCGCCGATCGGGCCGTAGGTTTTTGAGTCGTCTTCCAGGAACTGCTGGCCCCACACGGGCATTTCGCGGGAACCGTGACTAGGTGTCATTGAACGACCATCGATCGTGGCAAAAACCAGATAGTAAGGAAATTCACCGCCGTTTTGCGTCTCCAGGGCGGTCAGATCGGCTGGCCGCTTCGTCATAACCTCGGCCAGTGGACCATCACCTCTTCCATAAAGGCCATGACAGGCGGCGCATGAATTCAGATACTCCGCCTCCCCATATGACTGCTCCTGGGCGGACGGTGTCCCGACATGCAGGACGCATCCGCACAACATTGCAACCCCGGTCCAACGCTTCTCCATTTCCGCTCTCCCATGTTGGTGCATTTGTTCACGCCGCGTGTTCAGGCGCTTTGACACGTGTCAAATCGGGCCATCTGCAGTGATCTTTGCTCCCGCCAAGAGCGAAAGTTGACGGAGATCAAACGCCTCGAGCGGGCGGTGGTATAGTTTACAATCATCGCACGGCAAGAAGGAGGATGTGGCATGGCACGGTGGTTGAAGCTTGTGGGCCTCACAGGGGCATGCGCTTTTGCGATATCAGTCTCAGCAGCCTTGGCACAAACCGGCGGCTCGTCCTCGGGGCAGGGGAGCAGCCAGGCCGAACAAACAGCTCCCGGTCCAGAGGGCATGCGGGCGATGATGCGTGAGATGATGCAGGAGATGATGCGCCAGCAGCGAGAGACCGGAACGAGCGCAAATAACGCTGAGCGCGATGATGATGATGATGATGATGGAAGCTGGATGCGCCGTGACCACATGGGCGCGTGCATGGGGGGGCAAGGCCGCATGATGCGGGGCGCTCCTATGCGCGTGATGTTTGCCATCGTGGATGCCGACGGCGATGGCACGCTGTCGCTGCAGGAGGTTCAAGATTTCCACGCCCGGATCTTTCGTGCTGTTGACGCAGACGGCGACGGCCAAGTGGCGATGGAGGAGGTTCATTCCTTCTGGCGCGGCCAAACCGACGACAATCCGCGCTAGAATGGAATTGGCCTCAGAAAAGAGAGGATATGGAAATGAAAGTCCCGCCCGTGCTCAAGGTTGAGCATAAGGAACTTCACGGCGAATTGGCGCACGCCATTAAATCCGGTGGGCGTACTGGCGAGGCGGCGAAAGCGGTAGCCGAGGTGATGCATCCCCATTTCCTCAAGGAGGAAGAATACGCGCTGCCACCGTTGGGCTTGCTGCGGGCTTTGTCGACAGGCACGATTGAGCCCGGTATGGTCGAGGCGCTTAAACTGACCGACAGGCTCGAGGCCGAACTGCCGACCATGCTCGCCGAGCATGAGAAGATCGTTGCAGCGCTGGGATGCCTGGCAGAAGCAGCGAATGCCGAAGATAAGCCGGAATATGCGCGGTTTGCCGAGCGGCTGATCGCGCATGCCCTGACCGAAGAAGAGATTTCCTATCCCGCCGCGTTGCTGATCGGGAGGTATCTCAAAGCGGTTCTTCCGAGCGAAAGTTCCCCGCCGGATCATTGATATTTGGCTATTGGAAGGCGTAGCCTCTGGAGCGCCATCCACTACGTCGTCGCGAGGAGATTGGGGACGGGTGGCCGCCATTGAAGTCGATTGTTCACTGACTTTCTGCACCAGGGGGAAGCTGACCCAGTGAAGCTAGCGAAACTGTCAGAACTCGACGACAATTCGGTTATGACAGCGGACCTCGTGATTGTCGGGGGCGGCCCCGCGGGTCTGACAATTGCAGCGCAATGCGCTGGAGTGGGCAGAAAGGTGCTCGTGGTCGAAAGTGGCCTTGAACTCGAAATACCGAGCATTCAGGGCTCAACGAGGTCGAGAACATAGGCCAGCCTCAGTCGGCCGCGCAATTCCGAAAGCGGATGGAGTTTCACGGTCCGCAAGCAAAGTTCTGGTCTCCTGAGGTTCAGCCCTACGGTGTCCGCTGCCGAGCGTTAGGAGGATCGACACATGCCTGGGCTGGCAAATCGGCACCGGCCGCGCGCACATGTTCATGCATGGCCTGGCATTGACCCCGGAGATCCAGGAGCGCGAGGAACTGCTGAACGCCGCGATCTATTTTGCGACCGAGCGCGCACTCGACGACCCCTGGGACGCATTGAAGCAACTGGTAAGCCGGCGCAGTACGAATGTCTGGAACGACCTGCGTTCGGTTGCCGCAGGCTCTGGACTCATCGCCAAGGGTATCGGGATGAAGATGCTGTCTGATCCGCGCACCCCCAAGGCCTTTAAGGACCTTGTGATCAGTACCGCGATCAGCCTGTCGCCGAACCTGGTCGCCGGTGAGTTCCAGAGTCAAGGTGTGCCTCACAAGCTGGTTGGCTTGCGGATCGAGGCAATCTCGGAGCAGATCCCGAACCCCGACAGCAGGATAAGCCTCAGTTCCCGTAGTGACCGGTTCGGCGTTCCGCTCGCCAAAGTCGATTGGCAGATCAACGATGCCGAGCGCCAGACACTCGTCAGAATCGCCGAGCTCTCGCGTGCAGCCCTGATGAAAGCTGGCCTGCCTGCCCCGACGCTTGAAACCTGGGCACGTGAACGGCGGCCACAGGATATCGTCATCATCGACATGGCGCATACGCTTGGCACGACGCGGATGTCGGCAGACGCGAAAACTGGCGTCGTGGACCAGAATTGCAAAGTCCACGGCGTACATAACCTTTATGTTGCGGGTGGATCTGTGTTCCCGACCAGCGGCCATGCGAATCCGACGTTGATGATTCTCGCCTTCGCGATCAGGCTGACAGATCATCTAAATTCGGAGCTCAGAAAGGCATGAGCGGCAGAAATGCAGAACTTGCGCGACCTGCATGAGAGGGGATTGACAGCAAGATGAGCGGCGAAGGCAGCGCCAGATTCAAGGTCGCCGTTCTGGTCATTGCGCTCGCCGGCCTTGCGGTCGGAGCAGGCTTGTGGCTCGCAGGAAGCACTGATCTCGCCGGGATGGCCTGGATCGTGGGCGTGGTGCCTGTCCTTGCGACCCTCATCGCCGAGATTGTCAGGAGCCTCTTCAGGGGCGAGATCGGCCTCGACATCGTGGCGGCCCTTTCCATGTCGGCGGCGCTGGTCTTTTGCGAGACGCTCGCTGCCGCCGTCGTCGCGCTGATGTATTCCGGTGGCACCTTCCTGGAAAGCTTCGCCGAGGGCCATGCCCGGCGCGAGATGCGCGACCTCCTCTCACGCGTGCCGCGTAGCGCGACGCGCTACCGCGAAGGCGCGCTTGACGAGGTTCCGCTCGGCGAAATTGTACCCGACGATCTGCTCCTGATCCGGCAGGGAGATGTCGCGCCTGTCGACGGAACTGTCGAGAGCGAGTGGGCAGTGCTCGACCAGTCGGCCATGACCGGTGAATCGATGCCGGTGAAGCTCATGCGCCATCAGGAAGTGATGAGCGGCTCCACCAATGCGGGCGAGGCCTTCGACCTGCGCGCCAGCCGCCGCGCGGCGGAGAGCACTTATGCGGGAATCGTCCGTCTGGTGGAAGAGGCGCAACAATCAAAGGCGCCGATGTCCCGGATGGCGGATCGCTATTCGCTCCTGTTCCTCCTTGTAACCGTGGCGCTTGCGGCTGCCGCGTGGTGGATGACTGACGATCCGATCCGCGCCGTAGCCGTTCTGGTCGTGGCCACACCTTGCCCCCTGATCCTGGCGGTGCCGGTTGCACTGGTCGCCGGACTTTCGCGTGCCGCCCATTATGGCGTGCTGATCAAGGGCGCGAAGCCGCTCGAGGCACTCGCGCAGGCACAAACATTGATCCTCGACAAGACCGGAACATTGACCGACGGACGTCCGCGGATCGTGTCGATCGATACATATGGGGAGCTATCGTCCGACGAAGTGCTTTACCTCGCAGCAGCAGCGGATCAGGCATCGAAGCACCCTATGGCGCAGGCGATCGTCGCCTCGGCACGCGCAAGCGGCATCGTCCTGCCGGTGCCGATAGGGAGCCAGGAAGTGCCGGGAGAGGGTGTCGCGGCGAGTGTGGACGGCCGATCCGTCGTGGTGGGCGGTACGGGTTTCGTTAGGCGCAGGATTGGCGCGCCCCGGAAGCCGCACCAGGGAGCGGAAGCGGGCTCTGTTCTGGTTGCCGTTGCCGTAGACGGCCAACTCGCCGGAAATCTGGTCCTGGCCGACCCGCTACGTCTGGAAACGGCCAGGTTCCTTGCCGGCATCCGTCGCCGCGGCATCAGACGGATCCTGCTTGCCACGGGTGATCGCCGGGCCGTTGCCGAGGCCGTCGCGGAAGGGCTCGGCCTCGATGGCGTGCGTGCCGAGCTGACGCCGGACCAGAAAGTCCTTCTGGTGGTGACGGAGCGCAAGAACGGGCCTGTGATGATGGTGGGCGACGGGGTCAACGATGCTCCGGCACTGGCGGCTGCCGATATCGGCGTGGCCATGGGAGCGCGCGGTGCGGCCGCTTCCGCCGAGGCGGCCGACGTCGTCCTGATGGTTGACGATCTCGGCCGGCTCCTTGCGGGACTGGAAATAGCCAACCGATCACGCCGGATCGCGCTTGAAAGCGTTGTTGCGGGCCTGGGCCTTTCCGTAACGGGGATGGTCGCGGCCGCCTTTGGCTATCTGACACCCGTAGAGGGTGCCATCCTGCAGGAAGCAATCGATGTCGCGGTCATCCTAAACGCCCTGCGCGCGCTCCGGATATCGCCAGGCATGGGGTCTGTCGAAGTGGCATACGACCACGCGCCTTCGATGCAGCACTGACGGACTTCGGCAGTTGCTCCGAGCGGATTGCCGGCTTGCTCACCACAGTTGCGAACTTGACAAGGGTCAAAGCGGCCAACATGGGCGGCCTATACGAATCCCGGACGCTGGCCGAAAGCGAAGCCCGTATGGAAGTCCGCGACATAAGAGATTCAGCAGCAGAACCTCCGGCCCCTGTGTTCGTGGCCAGGGGGTTGACCAAGGTCTATGGCTCGGGTGATGCGCGTGTCGTCGCGCTGAAGGATGTCGATCTCGATATCCGGCAGGGCGAGTTCATCGTTCTGCTCGGGCCTTCGGGCTCGGGCAAATCGACCTTGCTGAATATCCTCGGCGGCCTGGATGCACCGACTTCAGGCACGGCGATTTGGCGAGACCATCATCTTACAGGCGCCAGCGACGAGGAACTCACGGCCTACAGGCGCGACCATGTCGGTTTTGTGTTTCAATTCTACAACCTGATACCGAGCCTCACAGTCGAAGAGAACGTGCGGCTGGTCGCGCAGATCGCCAGCGATCCGATGATGCCAACCGAGGCGCTTGACCTCGTCGGCCTGTCCCACCGCGCAGGCCACTTTCCTTCGCAGTTGTCGGGCGGGGAACAGCAGCGAGTTGCAGTAGCGCGCGCCATCGTCAAACGGCCGGACATCCTGCTGTGCGACGAGCCAACCGGCGCACTCGACGTTGATACCGGCCGGCTGGTCCTTGCGGCAATCGCCAAGGTCAATGCGGAAATGGGCACGACAACTGCTGTAATCACCCATAACACGGCAATCGCAGGGATGGCTGACCGCGTGTTGAGGCTGAGCGGCGGGCGCATCGTGAGGGAGGAACCGAACCGGAAGCGTATCCACGCAGAGGACGTGACGTGGTGAACGTCCTCGATATCAAGGTGCTGCGCGATCTCTGGTCGATGCGGCTTCAGGTTCTCAGCATTGCTCTGCTGGTTGCTGCCGGCGTGGCCGTCTTCGTGATGTCGGCATCAAACTACCGGGCGTTGGTAGGTGCCATGGACACGCACTATCGCGACGAGCGCTTTGCCGACATCTTTGTGGGCATGATGCGCGCGCCGCTCGCGGTCTCGGACCGTCTGCGGGAAACCGAAGGCATTGGCATCGTGGAGCCGCGCGTTGCGAAGGCGGTGCGTGTGATCCGTGGGGACAGTGTCCTGCCGATCTCAGGGCGCATCATCGCGCTTCCAGCGGCCGGCCAACCCTTGCTCAACCGCCTGCATCTCGTGCAGGGACGCTGGCTCGATCCGCTGCATCCGGAAGAGGTCATCATCAACTCCGCCTATGCCGAGGCGCGGAATGTGCGGGTGGGGGATACGATCGACGTCGTTCTCAACGGCCGGCTCCAGGCATTCCGCGTGGTTGGCTCCGCCATGTCGCCCGAGTTCGTCTTTGCGACACGCGCTGCCGTGCCGCTGCCGGACGATCGCAATTTCGTCGTGCTTTGGGCAGCTCATGACGCGCTGGCCAGCGCCTTCGATATGAAAGGCGCGTTCAACGACGTGTCGATGACGCTGGCGCCCAATGCGAGCACCCCGCATGTCCTGGAAGAAGTCGATCGCCTGCTGAAGCCATATGGCGGGACGGGAGCCTATGATCGCAGCGACCAGCCATCGCACCGCTTTCTCGAAGACGAGCTGGCGGAGCAGGAAACCTTGAGCGTTGTCATGCCTTCGGTCTTCTTCGGAATCGCGGCGTTCCTGCTGAACGTTGTCACCGGGCGGATGGTCGAGGCGCAACGGGGACAGATCGCTTCATTGAAGGCGCTGGGCTTCACCAACCGCGCCATCGCGCTTCACTATGTCAAACTGGTCACCGCCATTGCATTGCTGGGGTCGGCCATAGGCCTGGCGCTGGGACGCTGGTTCGCCATTGCGGTGGTCGGGAGCTATCGCGCCTTCTTCCGGTTTCCGTTGCTTGAGGCTCAGCTTGAACCTTGGCTGCTGGTCGTTGCGGTGCTTGTCAGCCTCATGGCCGCGAATCTGGCGGCGGCATCGGCCGTGTATCGGATCGCTACGCTTGCTCCCGCCGAAGGAATCCGGCCCGAGACGCCGCCTGCGCTGCATAGATTCGGTTGGCTGCAAAAAATTGGAAACCGACGCATTCCGCTTCAATACATCATTGCCGCGCGAACGATCCTGGGACGGCCCGTCAGGACGCTCCTTACGACCGTTGGCATTGCCTTTGCAATTCCGCTGGTTCTGTTCGGGCTCTATTGGTTCGATGCCATCGACTACATGATAGACGTCAGTTTCGGACGCATCGAACGTGGCGACGCTTTTCTCACCTTCACGGAACCGGTCTCGGCGGATGCGCTTCATGAACTGCAGGCGATCCCCGGCATCCTGAAGGCCGAACTCCAGAGAATCGTGCCTGTCAGATTGCGAGCGGGACATCGAACCTATCGCACTTCGGCCACTGGCCTGGATTCGGCATCCGAGCTCAAGGTCCTAAGGGATCGTGCGCTCAGGCCGATTGCTGTACCTTCCGACGGCATCATGCTCAGCCGGACGATTGCACGGCAGCTCGATATCAGGCTGGGTGACAATGTCACGATCGAGGTGCTCGAGGGACCCCGTTCGGTAAGGGAAGTTGCCGTGCGCAGGATTTCGGACGATATCTTGGGCACGTCGGTGACAATGGAGCGCGCCGCACTTAATCGCTTGATGCGGGAGGGGCCTGTTGCGAATGTCGCGGCCCTGAGGATCGATCCGGATCAATCCGGACCGATCTGGTCCAGGATAAGGTCGATGCCGAGGATCGAGGGCAGCTCGGTCAAGGCACTCTGGCTTGCACTGTTCAGCGAGACGATCGGCGGAATGGTGCTGATCGGCGCGCTGATCCTGGCGGGGTTTGGAATGCTGATCGCGATAGCGGTGGTTTACAACAGCGCCCGCGTCGCCCTGCAGGAGCGCGCCTGGGAACTGGCCAGCCTCCGGATAGTGGGACTGACACGGCGCGAGGTATCCGGGGTCATTTTCGCCGAGCTTGCCGTGGAACTGGTTGTGGCTGTTCCCGCCGGGCTTCTGGTCGGAAGCTATCTGATCGAGGTGATTGCGTCCGCACGTGCAAGCGAGTCGTTCCAGGTCCCTGCGGTGATCGACCCCGGCAGCTATGCCCTCGCGGCGCTTCTGGTGATCGGCGCCGGTGTTGCCAGTTTTATTACCATCCGCCGCAGGATCGACACGCTGGATCTGGTGGCTGTTCTGAAGACGCGAGACTGATCATGAAACGTCGAATGACTTTCATCGTCGGGACGCTGCTGGTGCTGGCGCTTGCGGCGCTCGGCCTCTACTGGCTGCTCATGCCGCAACCGATTCTTGTCGAGACGGCTCGGGTGGTGAACTCGCCATTCCAAGACACGATTGAAGAGGACGGCCGCACGCGTGTACGTGAACGTTACCTGGTATCGGCACCGTTGTCCGGGCGCGTTCAAAGGCTTGCGCTCAAGGCCGGCGATGCCGTGGGGGCGGGGCAGAAGCTGGCTATCGTTACACCGCCTGTTTCGCCTCTGCTTGATCCGCGCGTGCGGCTGGAACTGGAGGCGCAGGTCGGCACCGCCGAGGCGACAGTCGAGGAGGCCAAGTCGCTTCATGAGCAGGCCAAGGTGCTCCTGGCTCAGGCCGGTGCAGATCTGAAGCGAATCAACGAGCTGTCGAAGCGGAACGTGGCGGCGGCGGCGCAATTGGAACGTCAGGAATTCCTGTCCCGCTCGGCAGAACGCCAAGCCTATGCCGCAGAGCGCCGCTGGCATGCGGCGACCCATGTTCTGGAACAGGCCCGCGCCGCCTTGAAAACCGCAAACGATTCCGATCCCACCGAAGTTTTCCCGATATTGTCTCCCATCGACGGCCTCGTTCTGAGGATTATTCAGGAAAGCGAGGGCGTTGTCTTGCAGGGATCGCCATTGTTCGAGTTGGGTGATCCGCGCGATCTTGAAATCGCGGTTGACGTCTTGACGACCGATGCTGCCCGCATCAAGGACGGCGACAAGGTGATCATCGAGCGATGGGGCGGCCCCAGTGATCTGCAAGGGATTGTGCGACGAGTCGAGCCGTCGGGTTTCACCAAAATCTCCGCGCTTGGCGTTGAAGAACAGCGCGTCTGGGTCGTCGTCGACATAAGTTCGCCGCGCGGTACGTGGACCAGCCTGGGAGACGGCTACCGTGTCGAGGTCAAGATCGTTGTTGACCAAGCCGACCAGGCGATCGTCGTGCCGATTGGAGCGCTGTTTCGCCGCGGCGATGCCTGGAACGTCTTTGTGGTTGCGCAAGGGCGCGCGTATGTTCGGAAGCTCGAGGTGGCGCGTCTTTCGGCACGCGTCGCCGCCGTAGCTCAAGGCATACGCCCTGGGGAAACCGTCATCCTCTATCCCCCCGCTGCGCTTGCCGATGGGAACAGGATAAGGCTCCAGTAGAATCGCCGAAGGGCAGCCAAGCGAGACGTGGTGAGCGCGGCCACCCGAATTTGTCCCAGGTCAACGCATGACAGGCCGGGTTGGCCTCTTATGAGTCACTTCCAGCAAGGGAGCGGACAGCATGCGTGCCGGAATTCAAGTTTGGGACCCTTTTGTCAGGATTGCTCACTGGACTGTCGCCCTTGGGTTCGTTGCATATCTCACGGAAGACGTGATGACCGTGCATGTCTGGGCGGGCTATGTCGTCGGCGCGTTGGTCCTCGCCCGCATCGTGTGGGGATTTATCGGGTCCCGCCATGCTCGGTTTTCTGACTTCGCGACCGGTCCGATGACCGCTGCCCGCTACCTCTGGGATCTCATGTGCGCGCGCACCAGACGCTATATCGGGCATAGCCCTGCAGGTGGTGTCATGGTTATCGCGCTTCTTGTGTTCCTGGCCGCGACGGTGGTGACCGGACTCGTCCGTTACGCCGAGGAGGAACGTGCAGGACCGCTGGCGCCGCTTTATGCCCAAACGTCCTCCATGGCGGGAATACAGGCCGTGGATGGCAAAGAGGACCGCGGCGAACGGCACGGGCGCGAGAGTGCCTTGGGCGAGGCTCATGAAGTGATCGCTAACATCACGCTTGGCCTGGTGGTCTTCCACATTGTCGGCGTGCTTCTGGCCAGTTTCGTTCATCATGAGAACCTCGCGAAGGCTATGATCACTGGACGCAAGCGGCCCGACTGAACAGCGAGACGCTTGAGGACGCTTGGACGCGACGCCTGTTTGGAATGAAGGACAGCTCCGCCAAGATTGGTCATCCCAGATGGGCTGGGGCGATGTGCTGCGGCGATGGCGGAGCATCGGCTCACTGCGTCGCGCTGGGCAGCGTACGACAGTGCGTCTTCATCAGGCGGCCATGCAATGAGTTCGGCATTGCCGTGGTATATGCTCGTTCGTATCGTTGCCTGTGTTTGAAGGGTCTTAGCTCATTTATATGGAATCACAAAAGCAGCGTTTAACGCAGGGCCTGGGCCTGGGCACAGAAGCTGCCCGAGGGTTCTCCTCAATGGACATATGCCGTGACCATACGCAATCTGGAACATGCCGTCCGTCCCAGGTCCCTTGCCGTTTTCGGCGCTTCGGACCGCGAGGGCTCGGTCGGCCGCATCGTCATGAAGAATATCGTCGATGGCGGTTATCAGGGCGATATCTGGCCGATCAACCCCAAATACGAGCAGGTGGCGGGCTATCCTTGCTATCATAGCATCGAAGAACTCCCCGGAATTCCGGATCTCGGCGTCATCATGACACCGCCGCGGACGGTGCCGGGCATCATTGCCGCCCTTGCCGCGAGGGGCTGCCGGGCAGCCGTCGTCATCACTGCCGGCCTGACCCGCGAGAACGGTCTGCGCCAGGCGATGCTCGATGCGGCCAAACCCCATCTGTTCCGCATCATCGGTCCCAACACAGTCGGGCTGATGATCCCGCCGGCGAAATTAAATGCGGGCTTTGCGCATATGGCTGCAAAGCCCGGCAACGTGGCGCTGCTGTCGCAGTCGGGCGCGATTGCGACTTCGCTGATCGACTGGGCAGCCGACAATGATGTCGGCTTCTCGCACATCGTCTCGCTTGGCGACATGGCCGATGTCGATGTCGGCGATTGGCTGGACATGCTGGCCGGCGACGGCCGGACGCGTGCTATCGTGATGTATCTCGAAACCATCACCAATCCGCGCAAATTCATGTCGGCGGCGCGCGCGGCTGCCCGTATCAAGCCGGTCATCGCCGTCAAGGCGGGTCGCCACGAGGCTGCGGCCAGAGCCGCCGCGACCCATACCGGCGCGCTCTCCGGCGCCGACCGCGTGGTCGATGCCGCTCTGGCGCGTGCGGGCATATTGCGTGTCGACGGGCTCGCCGAACTGTTCGATGCCGCCGAGATCACGGCGAAATTCCGGCCGCTCGAGCGCGCCAATGTCGGCATCGTCACCAATGGCGGCGGCGCCGGCATCCTCGCGCTGGATCGGCTGGCCGAGGGCGGCGGCAGTCTGGCGGAACTGTCGCCCGCCACGATCGCGCGCCTTGGCAAGGAGTTGCCGCCGACCTGGTCGCAGGCCAATCCGGTCGACATCATCGGCGATGCCCCCGCCGAACGGTACCGGATGGCGGTCGCGTCCGTCGCAGCCGATGTCGATGTCGACACGGTGATGGTGCTGAATTGCCCGACCGGACTCGCTTCGCCAGCAGAGGCGGCCAAGGCCGTTGCCGCCCTTGCTGAGGGCGGGCGCCTGGCCGGCAAGCCGCTGCTCACCTGCTGGCTTGGAGAGCATACCGCAGGTCACGCACGCCATATCCTCCAGGGTTCGGGAATACCGAGCTTCGAGACACCCGCGCAGGCGGCGCGCGCCGTGTGTTACCTTGCCGACTGGTCACGCGCGCAGGTTTCGCTGATGCGGGTCCCGTCCAGCCGCAGCGAGGACGTTGATGGCGATCGCGATGCGGCGCTTGCCATCTTTCGCAAGGCGGCGGCGGAGGCTCGGCGCATGCTGACCGAGCCGGAGGCCAAGGCCGTGCTCGCCGCCTATGGCATAGCGATTCCGCAGACCATCATTGCAAGGTCACCGGCGCAGGCAAGGCGGGCAGCGGCGAAATTGCTGGAAACAGATGGGAAGGTGGTGGTGAAGCTGCTCTCCAAGGCGATCTCGCATAAATCCGACGTCGGCGGGGTGGTCCTCGACATCGAGACTGCGGAACGGGCCGAGGAAGCGGCGCGCTCCATCAGGGACAGGGTCCGCACGCTGATGCCGAAAGCGGACATCGAAGGTTACGCCGTGCAGCCCATGGTGGTGCGCAAGCAGGCGCAGGAACTGATCCTCGGCATGAGCCGCGACCCGATCTTCGGCCCGGTCATCCTGTTCGGCGCTGGCGGCGTGGCTGTTGAGGTCATGAATGACACCGCGGTCGCGCTGCCTCCGCTCGATGACGTGCTGGCCGGCGACCTCATCAAGCGCACTCGCATCGGGCAACTGCTTGCCGGTTTTCGCGACCGGCCGCCGGCCGATCGTGAGGCGATTGCAGCGGCGCTCAATGGACTTTCGCAGATGATCGTCGATTTCCCCTGCATCGTGTCGGTGGACATCAATCCGCTGCTCGCCGATGCCGATGGTGCCATCGCGCTCGATGCGCGCATCGAGATCGACCCGTTGACCGTCGAGGAGGAAGGGCCCAATCCGGCTCTGGCGATCCGCCCCTATCCGGCAGGTTGGGACAGGGAATTCATCGGCGGCGGTGCCGGCTATCGCATCCGCCCGATCAAGCCGGTCGACATCGAGCTTTATCCCGATTTCCTGGCGAAGGTCTCGCCCGACGACATCCGGCTGCGCTTCCTTGCACCACGAAAGAGCTTCCCCGACGAGATGCTCAAGCGCCTCACCCAGCTCGACTATGACCGTGACATCGCGTTCGTGGCGCTGGAGGAGGCAACCGACGCGCTTGCCGGGGTAGGGCGCCTGTCCTGCGACCCCGACCGGGAGAGGGGCGAATATGCATTGCTCGTCCGCACCGATCTGCAGGGCCATGGAATCGGCTGGCGGCTTCTCGAGCAGATCGTGGCCTATGCGAGGGCCGAGGGGATCGGCCGGGTCGAAGGCATCGTGCTGGAGGAGAACACAGGAATGCTGCGCATGTGCCGCGAGTTCGGTTTCTCGATGGCCCACCAGCCTGACCAGCCGGGCCTGAAGTGCGTCGTGCTCGAGTTGGGGCGAAGACCCAAGGGGACCGCTGGGTGACGCAGGCGACGCGCTGCAGAGGGTTGGAACATCACCATCGAGCAGGTTCGTGCTGGAGACTTCGGTTAAGTCGCTGGAAACATCCGAAACGTGAAAGTTGCAGCTTCTGTCGAGGTAGCTCATCCGACACACGAAGTCTGCTCACCGTGACGTCAAATGCGAATAAGGCCCGAATGACGCGATGTTCGGGCCTTCTTCGCGAGAGACATGACGCACTGGAATAGCAGCGAAATTTGAGTTCGCAGCCGGCGTGGCGCGTTGCCGACGTGATCAGATTTTACTTATCAGGTGAGCAAGCGCCACACGGGTATGCAGGCCCATCACTTGATGAGGTTGCCGCCGATTGTCCTCCCAGAAATATCTGTAACGACCGTCGCGGAAGGAACCAGAGTGGATGTCCTGATTGAAGATGTTTACTGGTCATCCAGGTACGATAACAAAGCGTCGCCCCTGAGGCGCATACAAGCTGACAGACATCGCTCCAATTAATGTTCTCTGGACGGCTTAACACCGCTTTAAAGTGGGACAGGGAATTGACTGCTATGTCCGGCCCATCCTTTTTAACTCTGTCCAATTCCCTCTGGGTGCATAGACGCCTATCCGAAGGCATCCCGCCGATCCTTGAGGGAGTGCTGAAAAAATGCCTTAGGCACCGCGTTCCGCCTCATCCACGGCCTTGATCAGCCATTCCGGAAATCTCGATTTTACCCGCTCGATCTTGGCCCATTCCGTTTGCCCAAGTTCACGGCGGATTTTCACCGCATTTTCCTTGGCTCCTCTCTTGCCCATGTAGGCAAAGGCCCGGACTGCTTCTCCTGCGGGCTGGTTAGGTAGAACGGTCTGCCACTCCGACACCTGCCGCACTTCGACCGGATTGGCTCCCAGGTCGAGGCGCCCGGGTTGACCAGATGTCAGATATACTTAGCGGATCGGCTGCTGCGTCGTCAGCCCGAAACGGTTCGCGGCCACGGCTCCGTGCGGCACGACCCGCTTCCTTTTGGCCTTGGCATAAGCACGAAAAACCTTCTCCGGCGACGGCGGATATGATCCGAATTTGCCGCGCACTGGCACCACGTACATTCCCCGAGAAATCCGCATGATTTCGCTGGCCTTCGCAAGGCGCTACAAAGTCTGGTCGATCACGCCACGAGCGGCAATCCGTTCGAGAGGTCGAGCGCTGATAATGGTTCCTTCCTTCTTGCCTTTTAGCGCGTGGCGTACTTTCTCGATGATCGTCATCGCCCCCTCCTGTCAGAAACGCGTGTCGATGTTTCCGACAAAACTTAATAATTCTTTTAATGATTCCAGAAACTTGATTGCCAGCGGCAAGACGAGTCAACCACGTTACGGTTCCGATATGGTCATAGGTATCCGCTTCTGTGATCGGTTCAGGCGATCGAGTATGTTGGAACTTTGATCGGCTTGATCGGCGCTCCACATAAGTCATGCGGAGAATCCCTATGAACGACAGTGTGAATCAGCATCGAACATTTGAGATTTTGACGGCCGAGCCCGTGCGGTCGCGCCGCAAACCGCGCCGTCGGTCCGCAGAAGAGAAGGCGCGGCTTGCGTCCCACCTGAGTGGATTTGGCTACAGGGCCGCTGCTGCAGTCGTCAATTCGGTGGGCGAAGTCCCGTCCTGCCTGGAGACGGCCGGGGCCACGCTTATACGCTTCTTCTACGCCATCGACCCGCACCTTCAAATCGACCATTTCTCGGCAGGTGACACGCTCGCCGAATTAGCGGGCGCCGAACACCTTCTGTTCGCCGAAGTGGACGCGAAGTTCCCGTTCTGCGGCTTTGACTGCGACAAGGAGCTGGAACTCGGGAAGGTGCCAGACCACTCGCATGAATACGTTTTCCTTGTCGTCACTGACCGCACACCGTCTTTGGCACCCTGGTTTGTGCTGACAAAACATGCACCGGTCGTCTGCGATCCTGGCCTCACTGAGATCGCGGACGAGGACTCTTGCGTGGTTGCAAAGGTTGCAGACTACGGCCGCGATGGGTGGGAGCATCCGGCTTGGCCTGAGGGAGAACTGGCGCCAATTCTCCCTGCTGATGCTAATCAACGCGTTCGTCGGCGGGATGGTGGGCATCGAGCGCACGGTGGTGCCCCTGATCGGCACTGAGGAGTTCGGCATCGCCTCCACGACGCTGGTGGTGTCTTTCATCGTCAGCTTCGGCGTGGTCAAGGCCTGCGCCAACCTCGTCTCAGGCAAGCTGGCCGACCTCTGGGGCAGGAAGCGCGTGCTGGTGCTTGGCTGGCTCTTCGGTCTGCCCGTGCCGTTCATGATTCTGTGGGCTCCCTCCTGGACCTGGATCGTCGTGGCCAACGCGCTGCTTGGCATCAGCCAGGGGCTCGCTTGGTCGATGACCGTGATCATGAAGGTCGATCTTGTCGGGCCCAGGGGGCGCGGGATGGCGGTGGGGCTGAACGAATTCGCCGGCTATCTGGCTGTCGGCGTCACAGCGTTCCTGACCGGGTATCTGGCCGCGCAGTATGGCCTGCGCCCTGTCCCGCTGTGGCTGGGCGTCGGCTATGCCGTTCTGGGCACGGTGCTGTCGGCGTTGCTCGTGCGAGATACGCGCGAGCACGTCCGGCTTGAAGCGGCAAGCCATGAGCAGGAAGCCGAACCGCTGACCTTCCGCGAAGTGTTCGCGCTGGCCTCCTTCCGCGACAGCAACCTGTTTGCAGCCTCGCAGGCGGGATTGGTCAACAACCTCAACGACGGCATGAGCTGGGGTATATTTCCGCTCTTTTTCGCCGCCAATGGGCTGGGAGTTGAGCGGATCGGCGTTCTGAAGGCCGTCTATCCCGCGGTCTGGGGAATGCTCCAGGTCTTCACGGGCCCGCTCAGCGACCGCTGGGGGCGAAAGGGGCTGATCGTCGCCGGAATGTGGATCCAGGCGGGGGCGCTGCTGCTGACGGCATTCACTCGAGACTTCGGATGGTGGCTGACGGCGAGCCTGTTGCTGGGCCTGGGCACGGCGATGGTATATCCGAGCCTGATCGCCGCCGTCTCGGACGCTTCGCATCCCTCCTGGCGCGCGCGTTCGCTGAGCGTCTATCGGTTTTGGCGCGACCTTGGTTACGCGATCGGTGCCCTTTCAGCGGGTCTTATCGCCGACTCTTTTGGCCTCGCCTCGGCGATAGGTGCGATCGGGGCGCTGACGTTCCTGTCCGGATGCGTCGTGGCGCTGCTGATGCATCAGAGAGCCAGAGGGGCCGCTGAGAAGTGACGCAACTAAGACGAGGTCCGTGCCGAACGAGGCGCCACCATCCTGGCCCGCAATCGTTACCCTTCGCCATGGGCATTCGCGATAACGAAGCTGCTGAGAGCCAGGCGTGGGAGTAAGGCATCGTCGCCTACGCCGCCGGGTCGTCCCTCCCGTTGCTGGTCGCAAATGAGCTTTTCGCGCGCCGTTGGCTTCTGATCAGCTAAGCTTCACCAATTGCCGAGGAATTGACCGAAATCAAGGCACTCTCCCCGCCGGTTAGCCAGCATGCTGCCACGGCAACAAGCGGATGGAGAAAGGCCATGAGGCCGAACGTGACAGCGAAGCTCACCCGGACCTTCGGCTTTGCCGCCCTAGCGGCGCTGACATATGCCGCCCCGGCGCTCGCGCAGCAGACGGAGCGCTACTACTATGGGCCGCACATGTGGGGCTGGGGGTGGTTCTTCGGTCCTGTCGCAATGATCGGGACGCTCGTCCTCGTCCTCGTAGTGGCCGCGATGGCCGCGCGATGGATGGGCGACCGGAGCGGCGCCGGGCGGACCGCTCCGGACAAGACTGCTCAGGACATCCTTGCCGAGCGCTTCGCCCGTGGGGAGATAGACAAGGACGAGTTCGAGGAGCGGCGGAAGCTCCTCGGGGCCTGAAGGCTGGCAGTCGCTCCGCGGGGGTGGAGCTGATTCTTGGTGGAGTGTTGGATCCAGCGTTCTTATCGCACTTGGAAGCGCCAGCCGACTTTAAGTCAGCCTTTGGCGAACGCGCCGCATCGAGGGCGCGTGCAACAAATTCCCTACCCAAGGGCAGCCAGTCGGTACCACGTGAAGGTTGGCCGATGATTGTTGTGGAATCTATCGAAATGTTTTCTCAGTCCCAGAGATCATGCCGTTATTGGCTGGATCAGTGTGCCCCTTTGTTGAGCGATTTGACCAAAATCAATGAGAAATCGGTGCAACAGGTGGATCATCTCACAAACCCGTTCTGGCTAGCCTATGGCGTGGCCAGAACGCCTCACGGGAGAAACCGTCATGCTCTACAATAAAATCCATGGGCAGGACCGGGCGGTGGAGAGCACAGGAACTGCACTCGACACCTCGCGTCGGGGTTTCCTGAAGATTGTCGCACTGGCCGGTGCGGCCGTTTCCTTCGGCGGCGGCGTTGCTCGTGCCAAGGGCGAGATCGGCTTCTGGGCCAAGGATCTCACGGATCAGCAGCTCATCGATATGTACACGACGGTCCTGCGCATCCGGTGGCACGAACGCACAATGGCCGACAAGATGCTGACGGACCCAAATTACCGCGGCTACAATCACTTCTACGCCGGCCAGGAGGCAGTCGCCACGGGCATCTGCGCGACCCTGCGAAATCAGGGCGGCGTAATAAAGGCGGACTTGATCTACTCCACCCATCGCCCCGCTGGCCATGCGCTTGCCAAGGGCATCGACCTGAAGAAGATGGTTGCGGAGATGGATTTCCGCGCCACTGGGCTTAACAACGGCTACGCGGCGGAAATGCATATCTCCGACCCCGAAGTCGGCTTCATGGGTGCCGACGGCATGATCGGTCCAGGGCCGGTCATCGCCACAGGGTCGGCCTTTGCCATCAAGGCGCGCGGGTCCGACCAGGTCGTCGTGAACTTCGGCGGCGACGGAACATACGCGACGCCGCATTTCCATTCGGCGCTGAACAACGCCGCCCTGTTGAAGCTGCCCTTCATCTACGTGATCGAGAACAATCTCTATCACCAGTATGCGCACTACTCCTATTCGTGCCCGATGAAGGATATCGCGGACGCTGCGCAGACCTATCGCATTCCTGGCGTCGTGGTGGATGGACAGGACGTGATCCAAGTCTACAACGCGGCGAAGACAGCGGTTGATCGTGCTCGTGCTGGGGAGGGGCCGACGCTGATCGAAGCCAAGACCTACCGCTACTACAACCATTGGGGCGCGCCAGGGGCCAAGCCCGGCGAACTTGGCGCCTTCGGCTACGATCCGCTTGCCATTTCTTCTTTCCGGCCGGAACGCGAAGTGCGCGCCTGGATGCAGCGCGACCCAGTGGATATCGCTCGCGACATCCTTATTGACTGGAAGGTGGTGGATGCGGCCAAGGCTAGCGAGATCGAGGCTTCGGTCAAGCAGGAGGTGGCCGACGCCTTCGCTTGGGCGGCTGCGCAACCATTGTGCAACCCGGAAGACGGGCTGAAACACGTCTTCGTTGAAGGGACCGTAGAGGCACGCCAGTTCGGCTAGCTGGCTGGCGCTCGCACCTCTCTTCCCCAACGGTTCGAAAGGTTACGAGAAATGGCACGCAAGAGTTGGATGTATTCGGTCCTCGAGGCCGTTCAGTATGAGATGCGCGAAGACCCGAATATGGTCTGGATTTTCGAACTCACACCGCCGGTCGCCTCCAATCCGGGCAAGCCGGTCATCAACCTGGAAAAGGAATTCGGCCGCAGCCGGGTGGTCAACACCGGCATCGACGAGAACTGGATGGTTTCCGCTACCCTCGGTGCCGGGCTCGCCGGATCGAGAGCCGCGACCTACGTTCCCTATCAGGGCGCCTGCATGCCCTTCCAGGTAATCCAGAATCATGCTGGCAAACTCAGAAGCATGACCGGCGGCAGGGCCTCGATGCCCGTGGTTTTCGTCATGGAGATGACGGGTCAAACACCAGGCTTTGCCGGTCAGCATTCCGACTACGAGATCGACACCTATTATGCCCACATACCGGGCGTTAAGACGGTCATTCCCTCCACGCCTTCCGATGCCAAGGGCATGATGGTGTCAGCGCTCAGGGACCCCAATCCGGTCGTCTATCTCTATCCGGCCGGTCTGCGCGAATTGATCGAGGAGGTGCCCGACGAGCAGTATGAGGTGCCGCTCGACAAGGCGGTGGTCAGGCAGGAAGGCAGTGACCTCACCATCGTCGGCTCCGGCGCGAGCATGCCGGAGGTGATGAAGGCGGCGGCGGCGCTCCAAGAGCAGGGAATGAACGTCGAAGCAATCGACCTGCGCAGCCTCAAACCGATGGATACCGAGACGCTGGTCAATTCAGTGCAGAAGACGAAGCGGCTGCTTACCGTCGACCAGTCCTACTACACGTTGTGCCCCGGGGCGGAAGTGATCGCGCGGGTGGCGGAGAATGTCGACGGCGCACGTTACCGGCGCGTCGCCTTCCCGGATGCGCCGCCGCCCGCGTCGCCGGAGATGTTCGTCTGGATGCGGCCGAATGCCGATCATATCGTCGGCGCAGCACGCAAGCTGATCGGCTGACCATCCTCCTTTTGGCCGATCAGACCGGAACCGGGTCTTCAATCCCGGTTCCGGGCAGGGGAACTTTGCGATGCCCATTGAAACAGCATCGGATGAAAACCCGGATGTGCAGCCTCGATGCCCGCAATGCGAGAGCACACGGCTTCGCCGACATCTGGTGAAATCGGCCTTGTGGCACGGCGAGCGGCTGGTGCTCGTCAAGGACATCCCTGCGATCGTCTGCGAGGCCTGCGGCGAACGCTTCTATGACGACACCACGGCGACTATTCTGGACTTGATGCAGGGGAGCGGCTTTCCTGCCGACAGGGCGACGGAACATTTGTCCGTACCGGTTTTTTCCTTTTCGCAACGCATTCCGAGCGGGCTTGCGGAGGATCAGGAATGAAGCCCCGCGTGCCAAAGGCTTTCCTGCTCGGAAGCATGATCACGATGTTTGCAGGCACGCTGCTGGCGCAGCCGGAATTCGATTTCATGCCGGAAGGCGGACGCCAGACGCTGCTGCGCCTTGCCAGCACGCATACGTTCGATCTGAAGGCGGCGATTGCCCGCAAGGCAACCGAAGCCGAGTGGACGGCGGAAATCACAGCCGAGGCCCCCGTTCTTCCGCAAGAAGAAGTCGAAACGCTCGCTTCCTATCTCGCGGTCAACATGCCGGTGACGGGTGATGCCGCCCGGGAAGCAACGACAATGGAGGAACTAGCGCAGGCATTGCCGCCTGATGGCAAGGAACTGGCGATCGCCAATTGCCAGTTTTGCCACGGTTTCTTCACCGGCTATCTGGCGCATGACCGGGATGCGGAAGGGTGGCGTAGCGTCTTCAAGTCTCCGTTCCACCGGGAATTGCCGATGACCCCCAGCGAACGTGAGACCTTCGCCCGCTATTCGGCAATCAACATGCCGATTCCCTACGAAAAAGTGCCGGAGGAGCTGCGCTTTTGAAGAGATCCGCCGGGTTTGGGCTCGACCGCCCCGGCCAACGACAAGGATCATGACAATGTCGGTGTTCAGGACGGTTTCCTTAGGGCTTGCCCTGATGCTTTCGGTCGGCGCGCCGCTGCTGGTGAGCGCGCAGGAAGACGACCTGTTCTCCTTCATTCCTCCGGGCGGCCGCACGCTGCTCGGCGAGCTCATCGGTGGCGGGAAGGTCTCAGCCGATCAGATCCTTTCCTCCCGCCGCAGCCAGGGCGAGTGGCTGTCCTATGTGGAAGGGCTGGGAGCGGGGCTTGATCCGACCCAGCAGGAAACGCTTGCCGCCTACTTGGCTGCAACCATGCCCGCCAGCGAAACCGATGGGACGCTGATCGACACGAACGGGGTGGCGCTCCCCCGCGACGGGCGCGACCTGGCGCTGGAATATTGCCAGTCCTGCCACATCATAACGGTGGTGGTGACTCAGGATCGCACCCGCGAAGCCTGGCTCGGCACCATGAACAAGCCCAGCCATGTCGAGATCGATACCACGCAGGCCGAGCGCGAGGCGCTTGCCGACTATCTGGTGAAAAACGGCGGCATCCCGATCGACGACGTGCCGGAGGAACTACGCGCCGGCGGCGCCACCTATTGAGCGGGGAGCGGGCTCGACAGGAAGGAGTGCCATGCTGTTCACCTCGCTCTCCTTCTTCCTCTTCCTTGCCGCCACCCTTACGGGCTTTGCCATGCTTCCCGGCCGCTGGCGCACCCTGGGGCTGCTTGCGGCAAGCCTTGTCTTCTATGCCAGCTTCGGCGTGGCGAACCTTGCCTTCCTGATTGCAATTGCCCTCGCGGCTTGGCTCGCCGGCCTGGGGATCGCAACTGCGGCGACGGCCCTCATGCGCGGGGCGTCACTAGCCTTCGGGCTCGTCGCCGTCCTCGGTTCGCTTTTTGCGTTGAAGTTCCACGACTTCCTGGCGGGAGAACTGGAACGCGCCGTTGGCGGCGGCTTTGACCTGCCACGTCTCGGCCTTACGGTGCCGGTTGGCTTTTCCTTCTACGCGTTCATGGCGGCAGCCTATGTGATCGACGTTTATCGCGGTACCTGCGAAGGGGAGCGGAACTTCGGTCGGCTCGCTCTCTATGTCTCCTGGTTTCCAAAGATTCTGGCCGGGCCGATCGAGCGTGCGCCAGCCTTCCTCCCGCAGGTTCCAAGCAAATTGCGATGGGACGGTGTGCTTGCCGCAAGCGGGCTTCAGCTCATCTTGTGGGGCTTCTTCAAGAAAGTGGTGATCGCCGACAATCTCGCTCCCGTCGTCGATAGTGCGTTCCGTATCGCGCCCTATGCCTCGCCGATGGAGCTTCTGATCGCCGTCTATTTTTTTGCCTTTCAGATTTATTGCGACTTTTCCGGCTATTCCGATATCGCCATCGGCCTGTCGCTGCTTTTCGGCATCCGGCTGATGGAGAATTTCCGCCGACCCTATCTCTCCGTGACGACGGCAGAATTCTGGTCTTCCCGCTGGCACATCTCGCTTGGCCGCTGGTTTCGCGACTATCTCTACTTCCCTCTGGGCGGCAGCCGGGCAGGGACCCTGCGGCGATACCTCAACCTGATGGCCGTATTCGTCGTCAGCGGCCTCTGGCATGCCGGCCTGGGCTATGGCATCGGCTGGACGTTCCTGGCCTGGGGGGCGCTCAACGGCTTCTATCAATGGGTGGCGCTGGCAACCCATCCCTTCTGGCAGCGCATGGGCGCGGCACTTCCCATTGCTGCCACAAGCCAGCTCTGGCGTGTCTTGCGCATCCTGTTCACCTTCCATCTCATCCTCATAAGCTGGGTCTTCTTTCGCGCCGACTCGATGGCCCAGGCGCTGACGGTGCTGCAGCGCATCTGGAACGCGCTGCCGGGCCTGCCGGCGCTGGCCATGCACTATCCGTTCGCGGCCGACCATGCGCTTGGGGCTGCCCTCATCCTGCTCCTGCTCGCAGTCGAAATCCTCGATGAGAGGCGGCCGCTTCGGGACCGTCTCGCTGCCGTCCCTACGGTGTTCCGCTGGAGCGCATGGTATGCCGGGATTGCCGGCCTTCTCATTCTCGGGCGGTGGCAGTCCGAGCAGTTCATCTACATGCAGTTCTGAGGCGGCGATGGAACGGACGATCCCGATCAGGACAGGTATCCACCTCGGATCGGCTATGCGCTTCACGGTGATCGGGCTTGCCCTTTACGTGCTGCTTTTCGCCGGAGCCGAATGGCTTGTCCACCGCAACGGCCACATGAACCCCGTCTTCAAGATCGACGCTGCAACCCATCATGATTTCGACTGGGTGATCCTCGGCGCCTCCCATGCCATGCCGCTTGATTTCGACGGGTTCAACATGATGATGGAGCAGGAAAGCGGTACAAGAATCCTTAATCTGGCTGGCCCCGGCACTGGTCCGCTCCACCAGCGCTTCGTCCTCGAATACTTCCTTCGCGAGCATCGCACCCGCAACATCCTCTATGTCGCCGATGGTTTTGCCTTCCAGTCCCCAGTGTGGAACGAGGAGCGCATCGCCGATCCCAAACTGCTTGGCTGGATGCCGTTCCACCCGGCCCTGATCGGGCTTCTATGGACCTATGTCCGGCATGAAGGCATCGATCCGCGCGCGCCTGCCGATTACGCGACCGGCTTTTCCAAGATCAACAACCGGGACCGTTTCCGTCTGGACACCTGGGAAGGCGAAGCGTCCTTCCACCACGTGTTCAGACCTTCGGCATTGGCCGAAAAGAAGCGGGTTGAGTATCTCTATCACGATGTCCCGGATGGGGCCGGGCAGCAGGCGCGTTACCTGGAGGTCTTGGGCCGCCTGCTCGATCTTGCTCAAGCGCATGGGACGATGGTTACGATTACCAAGTTTCCGCTCCCCTCGCGGTTCCAGACACTGCTCAAGGGCGAAGCCGAGTTCGATGCTGCACTGCGAACGCTCGCCGCCAGTCACCGCGCAGATTTTACTGACCTTTCGGATGCGATCGCCGAGCCACGTTTCTACGCCGATACGGATCATCTGAACCGCGCGGGTGTCACCGAGCTTTTTAGCCGGCACCTGAAGAATGTCCTGGCCCCTCCACAGCGTGGTGCGAGCCCGCCGGCCCACGGGCGGCCGTCCACGGAATGAGGATCTGGTTGGCCGTCACCGCACCATTCCGCATTCAGCGCCAAAAATCGCGAGCTCGGCCAAGAGGTTGTATCCATGCACTAACCACGGCTAGTCCGGCACACCCGCGGCAGTGAAACGACGGGCTTGCATAGCTCGGTGGTTTTCGGCCGACACCTGAACCCTACTTGGCGGCGAGGCGTTACAGGCCCGAAAGGCAGTGCTTGATGGAGATCAATTACGGCCCAAACGAGTTACCTTAGTGATTTAAGCTTCGGGCGGAGCACAGCAAGTGGATGACGTGTACTATGAAGGAACAGCGAAAGCCCAAGGATCGGTTCCATCAGGGAGAGCATCGAATTGAAGCAGATACGCAGCCAGACTTTCGTGTGAGATATTCCCAGGGCGTAGGCTGGATGGTCGAGATCGTGTCCAGAGGTGCTTATGAGTGGACACAAAAGAGGACGGATCCATTTCTGTTCGAGAACACTGGCCGCTATATTCGAACCGATCTGGCTGGCGTGAATCTCCTGGTCCATAACGCGCGCACTGAGGGCCTGAAAACGGAATATATTGGCCCGGAGCGGCTAGTCATATTTTGACGCAAAGCGGCAACTGAGGGTTGGTGGCGTTTGCTACCTAATGCGGCATCGTTCCTCCCCCTTGACTGTTCCCGGCCCTTGATCAGAGGCATTCCTTGTAGGAGAAGCGGTCTATGTGCGACGCCTGCGGATCGAGGACGCAAATGCAGGCTAGAACGCACCGGCTCGGCGGTGGAACGAGATCAGTTGGTGCGGCAGCAAAATGGCAGAGCGTGGCGGAACTCCTCTGGATTCGGGCGGGCGCGACAGCTGCCCCGCGGGGAACTGGCCCCTTGGCTGTCGACGGAAGTGCTCCCGCTCCTTGCTTGGTCGATTGACACAGGGAAAGCCGGCCAAAGGCATCCGCAAACCGATAACTGGCACCATCGGTAAAATCATTTTACACATCGCTGCGGATGGTGAACGAGCTGCAGCACGAGCTGCCAGAGCAACATTCGTCGCGCAATACGGTGATCGCCATCCGCCTAGCGCGTTCGATTGGCCTGCGCGGAACCTCGGCCATTTGTGCCAGATAGGGGTTCCCATTCATATCGACAGTTGACCTGAGTCAACCCATGGCGGTGGGAATGCTCTATTCTAAATTCTTCCAACAGTAGGCTGGAAGAATTTGGAGTTAGAAGGGAATCTTGGCTACAGTCGATGAATATGCATGGTGAGAAGCTTAAGGGCTTAGGCCGCCTCATGCTGCGAAGTTGCCCTGTCGGCTCGGCGTCTGCCGCAGCTCGCAAAGTTTCGGTTCCAGCAACGCTTACCCTAACGCTTGGCCTTGCCTTTTTTACCCTGATTTTTGCGGGCTCGGCGGAGGCCGCGCATTGCAAGAGCTCGCCAGTGGCTGGGCTGGACTGGAGCCATTGCAATAAGAGCCGTCTCATGCTCGGTGGCAGCGACCTGGAAAGCACCAACCTTTTTAGCACCGATTTTAGTTTTACTGATCTTCGAGACGCCAACCTCAAGTCGGCAAATCTCGAAAAGGCGACCCTGGTGCGCGCCTGGCTCGCCGGCGCAAACGCTGTCAAAGCCAACTTCGCCCGGGTTGAAGCTTACCGGGCCAACTTTGCAGAGGTCTCTGCGGAAGGTGCTTCGTTTGAAAGTGCAGAACTGCAGCGCGTTGACTTCAGTCGGGCGCGCTTGACCGAGGCCAATTTCGAAAAGACCGAACTCGGGCGCGCCAATTTTGACGAAGCTGTGTTGAGGAACACCCGATTTTCGTTCGCCAATCTTTCACGCGCCGATCTCAGCAGCGCAATTATCCAAGGCCCAATAGAATTCGACCGCGCTTTCCTATTCCTGACCAGGATTGAGGGACTGGACCTCTCGGACGCAAGGGGTCTGCAGCAAGCTCAGATCGATGCCGCCTGCGGCGATGTTGCGACGAAGCTGCCGTCGGGATTATCCATTCCAATAACTTGGCCCTGCAGGTTCGATTGAAGTTATCTGCTAGCTACGAGGCCGAAGTAATCTGACTACAACGAACTGCTCCCTATCGCTATTCGGCGTGCGCTGTCAGGGAGGACCCCACCCGCGATTTGCCCATGACACGGATGCTAGAAGCCTGGGGTCAAGGAGAAGACAAACGCCGAGAGGCCGGCGGCAATTCCTGTGGCGACGAGTAGCGGCATCCAGAAGCGCACTCTTCCAGAGGCAGCCGCAATGACGAGCCGTGACAGCGCATTGGCTGCAAGGGCGATAAGCACCGCGTTCGCAGCCATCGCCGCCGTTGTGGAGGTTTCCACCAACCTCAGCGCGCTCAGCACCGCGACATCGACATCGACCGCACCGGAAATCGCCGAGGTTGCCAACAAGCCCCGTGCTCCGACATAAGTAGCTATAATGGCGTTGGCCGTTGCCACGATCGCGAAAAGAATGGCGAAGACCAGCAGTGGACCGAGATCGAAGGGGCTTCGCGCGGGTGGGACAACGTCGTTGTCACCACCGTGCCGGTGCAGCAGAACTGCTCCGCAAGATCCAAAACCGAATGCCGCTGCGAGCCAGCTTGGCGATCATTGAAGCACGAGGCTAGACGGAATACTGTGCCGAACTGGAAAGGCACGCCGGTCTTGGTAATACCACTGTTCTAGGAAACCTTCGCGGAGCGAAAGCGAAGCATTCTGCTGCCGAGCGGCATTCGGCTCGCGTATTTTGCGCTGGGCGATGCCGACGCATTCCCCGTTCTCCTGCTGCACGGCTTCACCGATGTGCGCGCAGTTGGAGCTTAATGGTGCCGCATCTTGGCACCCACCTTCGGCTAATAGCGCCAGACCTGCGCGGCCACGGGCATTCCGACAAGCCTGAAGGCTGTTACACTATTCCTGAGATGGCGCACGATGTCAGGCTGTTAGTCGAGGAACTCGGTCTCGGACCCATCCATGTGGTCGGCCATTCGCTCGGGGGACGGCTCGCCCAAGCTCTTGCTGAACGCTGGCCGCACGTCATGAGGAAACTCGTCCTGATATCAACTTCCGCCGTCCCACGGGAAAGGAAAGGGTGGTTGTGGGAGCACATTCAGGGTCTGCGGGATCCTATCGATCCAGAAGGTGCATTCATTCGGGAGTGGTGCTCCGTCTCGATACCCGTTGACGAAACATTCCTCGCCTACGTTCGCCGAGAATGCGCCTCAGTTCCGGCTCGGGTCTGGTACTCGATCCACTATAAACAGCTTTCCTATGACCCGGCCCCACTGTTGCGGGATATTTAAGCGCCGACGCTCATCCTTCGCGGGGAGAAAGACCTGATCGCAACCGCCGGACATCAAAACCAATTGAAAAGCGGGATCGTCGGCTCCAAAATCATGTCTTTTCCTGGTCTTGGTCATAATTTGCACTGGGAAAATCCGGAAATTTTGGCGCGTTTGCTGAGCGAGTTTTTACAAGACGCTTAGCTGAATGCTTGTTCGATCTTTTCGGCTGGCCAAAGGTCGAACTCACTAGTTCTCGCAGGAATCGAATCCTTCCAAGCCGTTGTGGCCCACTGGTTTCATCGAGGATTGGACATCGAGTCCCACATTTTGGTTAGGCGGCTCCGGCCGCCTCTTTCAGATGGCCGACCGGTTGCACGAAGGTGACCATCTGAGAATCACGCAGTTGCAGGATGTGCTTCAGACCGGCCTTGTCGGCGCCCCCGACGAGGCAGGTGCCGAGTCCGACCGACGCGCAGTAGAGATAGACGTTCTCGGCAATGATCGCCGCGTCGACATGCGCCGCCTGGATTTGCTCCTCATCGCTCGCCTTGTACATGCGCGCCCTATCAGCGACATAGACGAGCACTAGTGGTGCGGTCCCGACAAAGGGCTGCGGGCTTGCCTTGCCGCGGATATCTTCATCCAATACGGGCAGAAGCCGATGACTGGCAGGGTCAAATTTCCCGACCCCACCAGCGTCGGCGATATAGATGTCCGTTTCCATTGACGTGTGCCACGAGGGAGCGGTGTGTCCGACGCTTTCCGGACGGTTGATGCCGAAGGCGCACCATAGCAACGTCGAGAGCGTCGCAACGTCGATCGACTGATCGGAATAGAGCCGCGTCGAACGTCGGCGCGACAAGGCCTCGATTAGGCTTCCGCCATCGCCTTTCGCAGCCGGAGGCAGCCCGGCGACATCCGCAAGGCTTGCGCGAGAGATCAACCCGCTGGCAAGAGGCACGGAGGCCAGGAACAGTCGTCTCGTTAGTCGCTGCATGGAACATCTCCAGATTTCGGACCGGGAGATCATTTTCTAACGGCGAGTACCGATGTCATTGACCCGCATCAATCACCGCGACTGCCGAAACGATGAAACGATGACCGCGCGTTCGAACTTGGCTGACGACCGCGCGCACGGGACAGAGGAACTGGAACGTGCCGCTGGCTCGCTGGCCGACCCGGCTTACCGGGAATACTTCCCCATCACATGTCCTTTGCCTGATGATTAAAAGAGATTGGCTATTCAGCGTGCCATCAGGATCGGAATTGGTGGCTCGTCGAGCATTGAACTGGTGACACCGCCAAAGATCCTCTGCCGCAGTCTGGAATGGCCGTACGCACCCATGACCAGGAGTTCGGCGGCCATGTCGGAAACGTACTGGCGAAGGACCGATGCAACCGCTTTGCCTTGGCTGGGCAAGCGATCCACCGCAACCTTGACATCATGGCGGGCCAGAAAGGTTGCTATATCCGCGCCCGGCTCGGCGCCGTGTGCCTCCTCGCCCTCAACGGGGTCGACGAGCACCAGCCGAACTTCTTCGGCGGCGGTCAGCAAGTCGAGCGACTGCGCGACGGCCCGGGATGCCTCAATTCGGGAATCCCAGGCTACCATGATCCGCTTAGGCTTCAGCGTCGCGGTAGCGCCGTCCGGAACCAACAGCAGCGGCTTTCCCGAATGGAATAGCGCGCCTTCGACCACCTTTTCCTTCAGCGTGTCATGGGACAGCATGTCAGGCCCAAGCAAAGTGATGTCGGCATAGCGTGCGCGTCGGCCGATCGCTTCGTCAGACCACGCGATTTCCTGATATTCGCTCGAGATGTCGGTTGACACGCGGCTTGAGGCTAGCCACGTGGATACTGCACCGCTACGCTCCTTGAGCTTCGCAAGATCGGCTTGCCGTTCTTGAAGCCAAACATCTGACACTACGGCCGCGTATTCGCCTATCGGCGGCGGTGCGGCAAGAGCGACGATCAACACGGCAAGATGTGACTCGATTTCCTCGCAAAGCGTGGCCGACAATTTCAGGTCGGCATCCCCGAGGTCGGGGCTTGTCACGGTGAGCACTGTCTTGATCGTCATTGGCTTACCCCATGCTGCGGTTGAGTATTCTTACTAACACATACGCCGATGCGGTCTTTGAGTTGCATCAAATCGGTACCTAAGCTTGTCTACTCATCTTCCTTGATTTCACGCCCAGACAGCTGTTCTATCCAGATACGGAAGAACACGTGATCGGAATGATCAGACAGGGGCGGCATGACAGTCCTAAGGGCACCAGGTTCCCACCAGTCGAAATGCCGGCTGAGCAGTAACCAGGCATGATCCCTTTCGCGTTTTTGACCGATCCGGTCCGACAGCTCTTCGTAGCGGCCGTCGACAATGACGCTTTTCCATTCCCGTCCTTGCACGTGTTCCTCGACGAGGACTGAGACTTGCGGATTGAGCCGCATCCAGCCGATTTTCTTGCCGACCATGGAAAAGGCGTAGAGATGATTGTCGTGATGGGCGAAATAGAACGGCACGACATAGGGATGCCCGTCCTTGGCGCAACCCAGGCATCCAAGGCGGTTAGCGTTCAACACATTGGTGCATTCGAGGGTGCTCAGCGAACGGATGCGCATTTGCCCGACCTTCCATTATATACGTGAGATAATTGAATCCTTCGGGGGCGTGCCGCGTTGATCGGCATCAATTCAGCCGCCGAGAGAGGAGACTCCTGCAAGGTCGCTCGGCATCGACGACATTCAACGTCCTTACCTTGCCGCTTACAATTCATACGATGTCGCGAGCTTTGAAGGCGGCGGCACGCACGGCATCTTCATGCGGATCGACGACAGCTGGGGCTGGCGCATCCTCATGCCCGGCACAGGAGTAGTAGTCCTGTCTGTAGAAGTGATAACCGAAATTTCGGTTATGGCTCAGTGAACTGTCCCCGCCAGACACAACGTGCCGGGCGCGGCGGAGGTGGTATCTCCAGGGGTTCTACTCGCTCGAAATGGTCGAGAAAATTGCCGGCGATCTTCCGGACCTACTTCAACTTCATCGCGAGTAGCAAGGAGGATGGCTGTGGAAGGCGACAAATGATCTGGAGTGGGTCATCGTATAATTCGTCCGCTTCCTTTCGATCCATGAAGCCCTGAGCAAGCCGAGATGCCGCCTCTGACGGCGGCCATGATGACGACGGAGGCAAGGCGCTCCGTCTACGGAAAGCCTCGGGATGACAACTTGATCAGCCCAAGGCTATCCACATTTCAGTTGGGGCTGGGCCGGGCCTCACGTCGGTCCCAATCCCATTGACGACAACGATGCTTCCATTCTTCACTACTACGGTCACGATCCTGAGTAAGGGCGAGCGGCTGCTTGGGTCATCTGACCGCGGGCCTCGATACCATCGGCCGCCTGTGTCGATTTTGCGAGCGAGCATCTTTGAGTTGGCTGGGCCGCAACGTTTTTTGTGGGATTTGATCCTCATCAATGAGACGAATTGGCGTAAGGGGTTTGCTGAAGTCCTTGACGGATCAGACCTGACCAGGCGAAGCGGCGCGAACGAGACATTCGAAGCTATCGGCGTTGCGATGAACCGGGATCGGCAATGATGTCCGGCAGGCGGTCCGCCGTCCTCCGGCTTTGATTCCTTCTGGGGCAACTCAGAGGCGCAAGAGGGTGAGCCACGGCGTTCTGCAGAAACGTCAAAAAGCAAGGAGATCAGCCATGGCCGAAGCCACAACCAAACTGCCTATCGAGAAAACTCCGTCCCCGACCGAGGCCGCAGAGTGGACACCTTTCGAGAGCCTCCGCCGGGAGGTGGACCGTCTGTTCGATGACTTCCGCCCATTCAGTTGGCGCTTACCGTCGAGAGTATTCGGCCTCGAAGCGCCTCGCATCCGCGCACAGTGGCAGCTCGCGCCAGCCGTGGACCTGGTCGAGAAGGACACCGACTACGAGATCACCGCCGAGCTCCCCGGCATCGATGAAAAAAACATCGAAATCAAGCTTTCCAACCACACGCTGACCATCAAAGGGGAGAAGAGCGAGGAGAAGGAAGAAAAGCACAAGGACTATTATCTTTCCGAACGTCGCTACGGCTCGTTCCAGAGGAGCTTCCAGCTTCCTGAGGGCATCGATGTCGCCAAGATCGAGGCATCCTTCGCCAAGGGCGTGCTGACGGTGAACCTGCCCAAGTCCGCCGAGGCGAAGAATGCGGAAAAGAAGATCGCGGTCAAGTCGGCGTGAACAACTCATGGCAGCGAGGCGTACGACGCGTCGGTGCCATGAGCTTTCGTCGCGAGTGCTTTCTTTCGGAGTTCCTGCGAGGGGCCCTGTTTTTAATCGGATCGGTAACGATCCAGAGCCATGGAGAAATCGCATGGGTGGCACATCGATCCCCAACTTTACGCACGCAGCGCAACAGGCGCAGCAGTGGGTCAACGAACTCGCCGGCGGCCTGAACTGGGATGAGCGGCGCTCGTATCACCTCTTGCGTTGCGTTCTGCAGGCGCTCCGGGACTGGCTGCCGCAGCAAGAGATGGCCGACCTGTCGGCGCAGCTTCCCGCCCTCATCCGCGGCATCTATTTTGAAGGCTGGAAGCCGCTGGAAGCGCCCGTTTGGGATCGCAGCAAGGAAGAGTTCATCGCGCGCATCCAGGGTGCCTTCTCCGACGACCTGCTGAACGACCCCGATGCGGCCGTGATGGCCGTCTTCCGGCTGCTTGATCGCCATGTCTCCTCTGGCGAGATCGAAGATGTCAGGAACTCGATGAAGAAGACGCTGCGCGATCTGTGGCCGGCGGACTGACACAATGTTCCGTGACCGGCAGGATGCAGGGCGCAAGCTGGCGGACGAACTGGAGAAGCTCGGCATTGCCGATCCGGTCGTGCTGGCGTTGCCACGGGGCGGCGTGCCAGTCGCCGCCGAGATCGCCAGGGCACTGAAGGCACCGCTCGACCTGGTCATTGTGCGCAAGGTCGGTGCGCCGGGAAACCCGGAACTGGCTGTCGCGGCCATCGTCGACGGCGACCCTCCGGATGTCGTTCTCAACCGCGAGATTGTGGAAGCTTACGATCTCGATGATGCCGCATTGCGCGATCTTGTCGCTCGCGCGCGTCCTGAACTGGAGCGTCGGCGGCGCGTATACCGGGCAGGGCGATCGCTTGTTCCGATCGCCGGCAAGACAGTCCTCATCGTCGACGACGGTGCGGCCACGGGGACCACGATGAAGGTGGCGATCCGCGCCCTGCGGAGGCGATCGCCCCGCGAGATCGTCGTAGCTCTTCCTGTCGCGCCGCCTGAGACCGTCGAGGAACTGGCGTGCGAGGCGGACCGGGTCGTCTGCCTGAGCCAGCCTGCCCGCTTTTTCGCGCTGACATACCATTACCGGGACTTTCCCCAGCTCACCGATGAAACGATGATCGCAATGCTTCCACCTCCGCAACGCAGAGTGAAGGGAACTTCGCCAACCCCCGGGTCGCTATAAGGAACCTGAACGACATCGCGGGATGCCAGCCACTGGAAGTTCCCAAGTCGGGACAAGGCGAGGACGAAGTAGACGGCTTTGGAGCTGGGCTTTCGATCCCTCGATTGGTAACTCGGACAAATCTGCGGCACTCCATCAACTTTTATTCACACCTCTTCAGATGTATCTTTGATGGCCAACAACGTCGTGGCCATGCGGAGCGGGCATACGTTGCGACCGACGTTCGCAATCGCTGGCGACGTGGCAGGCCTGTCTGCTGCGATCTGGACGGGAGAGGCTATGCCTGCCCAAGAGATACCTGGACTGCAAGGACGCTTTCTTCACGCGGTCCTCTCGCGCCGCTTTGAAGGGTGGATCGGCTATCTGGTGGCGGCAGCGGCGGTTGCCGTTGCCTTTCTCATCAGGTTTTCACTGCAGGGTTCCCTCGGAAACGCCGCCGTCTTTATTCTTTTCGTTCCCGCTGTCCTCGTAGCGGCGATTGCGGGCGGCATCGGTCCGGGATTGTTCGCGTTCATCCTCGCGCTGGCGAGCGCTTTCTATCTTGTCGGCACCGATCCTACGTTTTGGCTGCAGGTCGCGGTTTTCACTCTCGTCGGCCTGGTGATCGCCTGGATGGGCGAGATGCTGCACCAAGGGCGCCGAGCCCTCGAAAAAACAGAAGATATTTTGAGGGCCAGCGAGGCGCATTTGCGTTCGATCCTCGACACCGTTCCCGACGCGACAGTGGTTATTGACGAGCAGGGGCTCATCACATCCTTCAGCGCTGTAGCGGTTCGGCTGTTTGGATACACGGAAGGGGAAGCCATCGGATCCAATGTAAACATGTTGATGCCCGAACCATACCACAGCGAGCATGACGGTTACCTGAGCCGATACCTGACCACCGGGGAGAAACGGATAATCGGCATTGATCGCGTTGTCGTCGGCCGGAGGAAGGATGGCTCGACATTTCCAATGAAACTCGCAGTCGGCGAAATGCAGTCAAAAGGTCGAATCTTTTTTACCGGGTTCATTCGCGACCTCACTGAGCGCCAACAGTCCGAGGAGCGTCTTCAAGGCATTCAGAACGAACTGGCAAGGCTGGCTCGCCTGAGCGAGCTTGGGGAGATGGCGTCCATGCTGGCTCACGAGCTCAATCAGCCACTGGCAGCAATCGCCAACTATACGCAAGGTTGCGTGCGGCTCTTAGACCGGCCGCCCGGGGCCTCATCCGACCAGATGAGACAGGCGCTTGAGGAAACGGCGCGGCAATCTCTGCGGGCAGGCGGCATCATCCGCCACCTGCGCGAGTTTGTCACGCGAGAGGACAGCGAGAGGTCGCTGGTAAACATCCGCAAGCTCATCGAAGAGGCCGGGGCACTGGCTCTCATTGGCTCGCACGAGCAAGGCGTGCGGTCGATATTCAGATTTGCTGCCGATACGGAAGACGTGCTGGTCGACAAAGTCCAGATTCAGCAGGTCATTATCAATCTGATCCGCAATGCCATGGATGCCATGCGCGATGGCGACCGCCGCGAGTTGACCGTGCGGACAAGCAGCAACGGCGACAGCCACGTCGTAATTGAGGTTGCCGATACGGGATCAGGGATTTCGGACGAAATCGCGGGTCGCCTGTTTGAGCCGTTCGTCACCAGCAAGGCCAATGGCATGGGCATCGGCCTCTCGATCTCCAGGCGCATCGTCAAAGCCCATGGCGGCAGCATATCGGCGAGCCCTAACAGCGAAGGCGGAGCGACTTTCCGCATCTCTCTGCCTGTCGCCCCAAGGGAGGCAAACAATGCAGATCGGTGAGTACACTGTTCACATCGTGGACGACGAGGAAGAGGTACGCAGGTCGCTTGCATTTCTGCTGACCGCAACCGGCTTCACCGTGCGCGTCCATGACAGCGCGACGCGCTTTCTTGCTGTCGCGCCATCGGCCGTCGGCAAGGCGTGTCTGGTTACTGACCTGAGGATGCCGGATATGAATGGGGTGGAGCTGCTGGAGAAACTCAACGAAATAGGTGCGTTGGTGCCGACGGTTCTCATCACGGGGCACGGAGACGTCCCGATGGCAGTGGCAGCTATGAAGGCGGGTGCTGTCGATTTCATCGAGAAGCCATTCGAAGACGAAGTCCTGATCAGCTCGATCACACGGGCCGCCGAGAGACTGCACAAGATTGCCGGGTCAGGCGAGGACGTTGGGGCGTTGCGGCCCCGGCTCAGCGAACTGTCGGATAGGGAGCGACAGGTCCTGCACGCCATCGTTGCCGGGCTCCCCAACAAGGCGATCGCCTACGACCTCGACATCAGCCCGCGGACTGTGGAAGTCCATCGCGCCAACATCATGTCGAAGATGCGGGCCCGCAGCCTGCCTGAGCTCGTCCGCATGGCAATTGCCCTGGGTCTTGCCGAATAAACCCACAGCGAGCTCTGATAACGCTTGTGATTGCACTTCGATCATCGCCTTACATCGATTTCTCCTCGCGCTTGGTTCCCCTTTGATCCTGCGCAATGCCTCCCACCACCGATCGGCGGATGCTGGCGTCGGCATGCAGGAAAACGAGCGAATGGTTCTGCGTGGCACGACATTCATCCTGGTTGCCGCCCCGGATGCGAGCTTCAGACATTCGTTAGTGTTCGCATTGGAAAGCGACGACTACAGCGTGCATGCCTTCAGGTATGCAGAAGACGCCTTTGTGTCTGCTTACGTTCATAAAGCGGCGTGTGCCGTCATCGACGACGATGCCGTCAGAGATTGGGATCAAGTCCAGGAGCAGTTCAGCCGGTTCGCGAAGCCCGTCATCCTGCTGGTGGACCAGTTCCGCAAAGCACCCGAGCTACCTGCCATAACGCCCTTGATGAAGCCGTATTTGGGCGCGCCGCTCATCAAGGCGGTGCGGAACGCAATCACCGACCTCGAGTAAGAGCCGCTACGTAGATTCCCTTACGGTTGTCACCGGATTCCAGGCCGCGCCCGTTTGAGCCAAGATGGCTCACCAGCATTGGGAGATCGTCATGGCACTGATTGAGACGTCCGGAACTTCAGCTTATTCCCGCGATCCACGGATCGTTCGCCCAACAGCACCCTCATCGCTGGGCAGCTTGCAGGCAGTTGCCTTTTTTCCGGCTGGGGCCGAGATTTATGCTCAAGGTGAAAGAAGCGACAGTCACTACAAGATCGAGTTTGGGGCCGTGCGTGTCTATCGCTTGCTTGCCGACGGCCGCCGCCAGATTTCGGCCTTTCATTTTGCTGGCGAGGTGTTCGGGTTTGAGGCTGATGCCATACATCACTTCTTTGCGGAAGCGATTTGCGCCACGAACATTCGCGTGCTGCGCACATCGTCCCGTCAGAATGAACTTTCCGGCGAATTGCTGTCGATGGCTCTCCAGAGCCTCGTAAGAGCGCAGGAGCATCTTCTGGTGCTGGGGCGTCAAAATGCCATGGAGCGTGTGGCTGCGTTCCTGGCGGAAATGTTTGAGCGCCAAGATGACCTGGGCAACATTGAATTGCCGATGTCGCGGATGGATATCGCGGACTATCTCGGACTGACCATCGAGACCGTATCCCGGGTCTTCTCCAGGCTCAGACAGCAAGGCGTCATCAGACTGACAGGCCTGCGCACCGTGGAGGTGATGAAATGGCAGGCCTTACAGCACATGATCGATTGAACAATCATGGATTTGACTCCTCGCGAACCTGTTGCGCCCCTATCCTCCATGTTTACCCGACAGCACAATTGGCAGCTGATAACCACCGCCCCCCACGGCGCGGACCTGGAACTGGCCGTCATCAACCGCGACGGCATACATGCACTCGTTTTCCCCTGTCGGCGCATGTCAGAAGGCTGGGTGCGTGCGAACACGAGTGAAAAGATCGAGGTCTCACCAACGCACTGGCGTGATTGGAACGGTGTCGACACATGATCTTGTCTGAAGCTATGCTTCCTTGTTCTCAGGCTCCTTCAAGATCTCCCTCCGCAGAATTCGTTTGAGTTTTTCTTCCTCGTCTGCAAGCAATTTCATCAGAACCCGGCGCGTTTCCTCGTCCCGCTCTTCGGCCAAACGCTGTTGAAAATGCTCGATATTCAGACGCGCGATCAGCTTGTCCATACTTCAAGCTCTAGCGTGAATGCCATTCGGCGTTCCTATCCAACGCAGGACGGTGGACACCCCGGTGGATTCTATCGGTGCTTGCTGCAGGAGACCTATACGCCTTGCGAAAGGACCGACACTCGAAAAATAGCATTGGCCGCCAGCCTTCTCAAGGTTAGTGACCGTGGATACGGGTTTTGTCCCTGGTGAGTGCCGTCAACCGTAGGCTGCCGATAATGCCGCTTTGCCAGCCGTGAGTGACCCACCGCCCGATCCAGGAGTTGCGACCTCCTCGCCCGATGCCGCTCGCGTGCTCAAGAAGCCGCGCCTTGAGGTCGATCAATGCCGAAAACGCGCAATTGGGGTACCGAAAGCCATGACGAGAGCTCTCAGCTCTGAATTGCCCGGCCTCGACGACGCAGAAGCCGATGAGCGGCTGAGATCGGAAGGCTTCAACGAGTTGCCCCGCTCGGGCCATCGAACGCCTCTGGATGTTGCACTCGATGTCCTGCGGGAGCCGATGCTCACCCTCTTGCTAGCTGGCGGCGCGATCTATCTCCTGCTCGGCGACCTGCAAGAGGCCCTTATCCTGATCGTGTTCGCCGGCATGTCCGTGACGATAACGCTGGTGCAAGAGGCGCGAACCGAGCGCGTCCTCGAGGCGTTGCGCGACTTGACCAGTCCGCGGGCCTTGGTCATCCGCGAGGGAGAGAAGAAACGTATCGCCGGGCGTGAAGTCGTGCGCGGAGACATTGTCCTGCTGGGCGAAGGGGACCGCGTCCCCGCTGATGCCCGCCTGCTGGAAAGCCGCAATCTTCTGGCCGACGAATCGCTGCTCACGGGAGAATCGATGCCTGTGCGCAAGATTGCTGCCCACGCCAGCCATACGGCAGGGGCCCGTCCAGGCGGTGATGGTCTGCCCTATGTTTACGCCGGCTCGCTGGTGGTCAGCGGCAGCGGTCTCGGAGAGGTGATCGCGACCGGTCCCCGCAGCGAGATCGGGAGGATAGGCCAGTCGCTCCACCAGCTTGAAACCGAACCGCCACGGCTTCGCGCCCAGACGCGCCGCTTGGTGTGGCTCTCGGCCGCCGCGGGCGGCATCGTCAGCACCATGGCGGTGGTGCTTTACGGACTGCTCCGCGGTGGATGGCTGGATGCTTTCCTGGCCGGAATAACTATCGGAATGTCGATGCTGCCTGAGGAATTCCCTTTGGTGCTTGCTGTCTTCATGGCGATGGGAGCTTGGCGGATCTCCCAAGCGCGCGTCCTTACCCGCCGGGCTACAGCAATCGAGACGCTCGGATCAGCGACAGTGTTGTGCACGGACAAGACGGGCACGCTGACCGAAAACCGCATGTCGGTTGCCGCGCTGCGTACCAGAAGCGGGCGTGCCCTGCACCTGCGGGAGAAACCGCACGAACCCTTTGCGGACGAGTTCCGTGAAATGGTCAAATATGGCCTTTTGGCGAGCGAGCCAGAGCCCTTCGACCCGATGGAGAAGGCTTTTCACAATCTTGCGCGCGATCGCATGGCAGGAGCGTCTTTGTCGCCGCACTGGAAACTGGTGCGCACCTATGGGCTCCGGCCGGAGCTTCTCGCGGTGACAAACGTGTGGGCCCCTCTCGAAGGGAGTTCCGACGTTGTCGGCGCTGCCAAGGGAGCGCCCGAGGCCATCGCCGAACTCTGCCATCTCGGACCAAAAGAGGTGTCTGGCGTGAAGGAAGCGGCTGAGACCATGGCGGCTGATGGATTGCGGGTGCTGGGCGTGGCGAAAGTCAGCTGTCCGAAAGCCGCCCTGCCGGAGTCTCCGCGGGATTTAAGCTTCGAGTTCCTCGGCCTCGTCGGCCTTGCCGACCCCGTGCGCCCCAGCGTCCCCGCAGCGGTGCGCCAATGCCGTTCGGCCGGCATCCGGATCATCATGATCACCGGCGACTACCCGGCAACCGCCATCGCCATCGCTCGTCAGGTGGGCCTCGACGCCGAGGAGGTTCTCTCTGGGCGTGAACTCGATAATCTCGACTATGCCGATTTGGCACGCCTCCTGCGCAGCACGGGCATATTTGCAAGGACCATGCCTGAGCAGAAGCTGCGCATCGTTCAGGCGCTCAAGGCCGACGGCCATATCGTCGCCATGACCGGAGACGGCATCAACGACGCGCCATCGCTAAAGGCAGCCAATATCGGCATTGCCATGGGTGGCCGCGGCACGGATGTCGCGCGGGAAGCCTCGTCCCTCGTGCTTCTCGACGACGACTTCGGTTCCATCGTGAAAGCCGTCCGTTTAGGCAGGCGCATCTACGACAATCTCCGCAAGGCGATGGGCTTCATCTTTGCCGTCCACGTGCCTATTGCCGGGTTGGCTCTGTTACCACTGATTTTCGGGCTGCCCATTATCTTCACTCCGATCCACATTGCCTTTCTGGAGATGATCATCGACCCGGTCTGCTCGTTGGCTTTCGAGGCTGAAACGGAAGAAAAGGACGTGATGGACCGACATCCACGGCCCCCGAACGATCGACTGTTTTCGCCGGCCCTGATCGGATGGAGCCTGCTGCAGGGCACGCTGGTCCTCGTGCTCGTCGCCGGCGTCTTCGTGTCGACGCTGCAGATTGGCATGCCGGAAGACCAAGCGCGCGCAGTCGCCTTCTTGTCCCTGGTGGTTTCGATCGTCAGTCTGATTCTGGTCAACCGAACCTTCAGTGCCTCGTTGATCACCGCTTTCCGCAGCCCCAATCCCATGCTGGCCTGGATTGTGCTCGCCGTCGCCGCGATCATGACGCTGAGCCTGTCCATTCCCTCGCTGAGCGCGCTGTTCCGTTTCGCGCCCTTACAGTGGGACAACGTAACCTTGGCTGTTGTGACCGGGTTGATCGCACTCGTCATGCTTGAGTTGCTCAAGCCTGTGTGGAGCGAGCGCCTGCGTTCATAGAATCCGGCACCTCACCAGAATCGGTCAGGGGCTTCGATTCCCATCCGATTTGACGCGGATCAAGGACCATGACAGCTGTCCCGTCGATGCTATCTACAGGCGGGCGGAGTCGAGCAGTGAGGTAAGCGAGCATGAGCGACATCACGTTGAGACAATACATTATCGACGAGCTTGAATTCGAGCCGAGTATCGATGCGGCCGACATCGGCGTGGCGGTGGAAAATGGCGTCGCCACCTTGACCGGGCACGTCCCTACCTACGCCCAAAAGGTGACCGTCGAGAATGTCGTGCGCAGGGTGAAAGGTGTCAAAGGCATCGCGCAGGAAATCGAGGTTCGCCCCTTTGGCACCAACCGAATGGCCGACGATGAAATCGCCAAGCGAGCCGTCAACACGATCAGCTGGAACACATCCGTCCCGGACAACGCCGTGCAGGTAAAAGTCCAGAGCGGCTGGGTGACGCTCAACGGCACGGTCGACTGGCAGTACCAGAAGATGGCAGCCGCGGATGCGGTGCGTGATCTTGCCGGCGTGATTGGCGTATCCAACCAGATCGGGATCAAGCAGCGCGCCTCCGCTTTCGATGTGAAAAAGCGTATCGAAGATGCGCTGAAGCGCAATGCGGAAACCGAGGCGCAGGCGATCACGGTCGATGTGCTGGATGGCGGCAAGGTCAGGTTGGAAGGTCGGGTGCATGCCTGGTCCGAGCGCAGAGCGGCAGAGCAGGCGGCATGGTCGGCGCCTGGTGTCAGCACCGTCGAGGATCGCATTACCATCGGCTGATGATTGTCCGCAGAAACTCGACAGGTTCGGGAGGTGGAACGGTCAGCTGTCCACCTCTCGTTGCTTTGGTACCACTTCTTGTGCCGTCACGCGGTCGGCGACACTGGAGAATGGCTTTTTGCACAAGCGAAGACTGTCTAATGTGACATCATTACTTGGAGAATTGCCATGCCGCGTCGCATTCTTGTCATTGTGGGTCATCCCGACAGCAATCCGAAGCGCCTGTGCCGAGCACTCGCCGACAGCTATGCGGAGGGCGCTCGCTCGGCCGGGCACGAAGTTCGCCAGATCGACATCGCAAAGCTCGACATTCCGCTGCTGCGCTCGGTGGAAGAATTCCAGCATGGCATGATCCCGCCCGACTTGCGGGATGCCGCCGAGGCAATCAAGCGGGCCGAGCACATCGTCTTCGTCTTCCCGCTATGGCTCGGCACCATGCCGGCGCTGCTCAAGGCCTTCCTGGAGCAGATAATGCGCCCCGGCCTGGCGTTCGCCTATCCGGAAACGGGCAAGGACGGCTTCGCCAAGACCCTGCTGAAGGGTCGCTCGGCTCGCGTCCTCGTCACCATGGGCATGCCGGCGCCGATCTACCGGCTCTGGTATCTCGGCCATGGCATTGCCGGCATGCGACGCAACATCCTCAATTTCGTCGGCATCAGCCCTGTGCGGGAAACCCTTTATGGACTGGTGGAGGCCGTCAGCGACGCAAGGCGGAAGAAATGGATTGCGGCCGTGCGTACCCTTGGAGAGCGGGCGGGCTGATCCGGCGGGATCCGGAACGATCACGACAGCGTCCGGGCGATCACCTTGTCATCCCGGCGCTAATGGTGCCCTGCGCGAAATCGTAGCTGCATCGCGACTTGCTAGTGGTATCTCATCTGGTCATGCCGGGCAGCGCCGAGGTTGGACGCTTTGATCCCCGGTCAAGAATGGGACTCTGCGTGGACAGCGCGAAGTCTTACGTCGGCTCCGTTGCAATCGCATCGATCCTTAGACTTCAGTTGGCGATCAAGCGGTTGATTGAACTGTCCTGTAGCAGTGAGCGTGTTACCCCACCAAACGCCCATTCGCGCAACCGACTGTGGCCATAGCCGCCTGAGACGATCAGGTCTGCACCGGTTTCCACGGTTACCTGCAACAGCGCTTCGGCAATATTGGCCCCTCCGGCCTCCAGCATTTGCGAACGTGCCTTGACCCCGTGCTTCATCAGGAAACGCACAACGTCAGCGGCGCTTTCCCTCGTTTGCGCTCGATCACTTTCCTCAATCGACGCGACCAGGACCTGGCGCGCGTTGGTCAGAAACGGCATCGCATCGACGACCGCGCGCCGCGCCTCGCGCGAATCCTTCCATGCGACAAGGACGTTTTCCGCGGTCAGCGGCCGATAGCCATCTGAGGCGAAGAGGACCGGCCGGCCGGCCGAAAGAATAAGCTCACCCGGATCTATCGTGCGTAGGCGATCTTTCGGTGAATGGCCGACGGGACCGACGACCAGCAAGTCAGCAGCGCGGGCATAGAGGGCAAGAAACCGTGTCGGCTCGCCAACCGTGCCCCGCCATGACGCGCGGTTACTGTCTTGCGTGAGATCATGGAACTCGGATTTCAGAGTTTTCAGTCGCTCTTCGATTTGTTCGACTTGGTTGCGCATTGCCTCTGCTGAAATGCTTCCATCGCCGTCCGCCGGTCTCACCAGGAATGGTTCGGCCGCAGCAAATGCGATCAGATCAGCTTCGAGGTTCTGGGCAAGCTCCCAGGCAAAAGTTAACCGTGGCGTTGCCGGTGCATCGATATCGAGTTGAACCATGATTGTGTTGTAGATCATCGTCTTGGCCTCTGTTCGGTTCATTATGCTCATCACCAAATGGCGGCAGTGGCCTTGATGTCGGTCAAATTATACCCAACTGACGGGGTCAGGGATGTTGTCTCCCTATGATCGTCATGTGACAACAGAGCGTCCGGGTCGTCCGCCTTCGCGCCCTGGATATACCCGTGGTCCTATCCGGATCAGCTACACCTGGGTCCTAACATGGCATCCAGAATAGGAGCTGCGTCTTGGCATTGCCTTGGGCCATCCTTGCCATTGCGCCGCGGGAACCGGAAGTTGCTGTCGCCAAAGTGATCGTCTCCATTCATCTCCCACAATCGATGGCATCCGTGCGGCTGCCTTGCGATAGATCAAGGCGCAGCGATGCCATTCATTGGAAAAGGGGGCCGTCTACCGTGGGACATGATGCATGTGCAAATTCCTCGTGGCCGCCATCGCCGTTCTTTTCGCCGGTTCTGCGAGCGCTGACGACGGCCGTCAGCGCTCCTACGGCGAGATGTCGGTCAAGCAGAACTGCTCTCGGTGCCACGCCGTGGCATTGACCGACGAGAGTGCACATCCGGAGGCGCCGGCCTTCCGCAACCTCTCGCAACGTTACCCGATAGAGGCGCTCGCAGAAGCATTGGCCGAAGGTATCTCGGTAGGCCATCCGGACATGCCCGAATTCAGGGCCGAACCGGAAGAAATCGGTGCGATCATTGCCTATATCGAAAGCCTTCAGAGATGACGGAGGACGACGCGGCGTAGCCCCGCGATCGTTCAATTCCTTGGCCATACGGTTTGAGGGAGATCAAGGCAGCCACCCAGCCGATCATGATATAAAATGAGATGACGGCTGCCGGGTCAGCCGGACTCTCGTGCTCCTCAGAGGAGAGACACCTTTGAAACTCCAGGCCTTCGTTCCCTTCGCCACCTATCCAGAAGCAAACGCGGACGCGCTCGCCGCCCATGCGGCCGCTGTGGCGGCCGGGATCGGCGCGGTCATCCGGGCGGTGGCCATCAATGCCGACATCCCCGATGTGTCCAATGCGCTTTCCAAACTGTTGCTCGACACGCCGGAACTGATCCGGCAAGCCGAAGCGGCGAGCCGCCAACAGGGCCAGCATCTGCTTGCGCTCGTCAAGGAGAAGTCGGGCTTGGCCGGTGTCGACCTCACGATTGCTGTCGTCAACGCCCCGATTGCGGCGCTGGGAGAGGCCGCGGCGCTGCAAGCCCGCTATAGCGACCTCAGCCTGGTCGGCTGGGAGGCCGGCAACACGACCTCGCGCGCAATCGCCGAAGCCGTCGTCTTCGGTTCGGGAAGGCCGGCAATCCTGTTGCCGGAGCTATGGGAGCCTTCGCCTTTCGATCATCTCGCCATCGCTTGGGACGGCAGCCGTGTCGCCGCGCGTGCGGTCGCCGACGCCCGGCTGTTCCTAGAGCGTGCGGCGCGCATATCCGTCCTCACCGTCGTTGATGAGAAACCGCTGAAGGAGAAGGCGGCCGGCGAGCGGCTCGCCACCGCCTTGCGCGAGCGGGGGCTGAACGCCGAAGGCGCGGAGATCATGGCGCAGGATTGCCCCATCGCCGAGACGCTGCAGCAGACGGCCATCGAGAAGGGCGGCCAGCTGCTCGTCATGGGCGGCTACGGGCATTCGCGCCTGCGCGATTTCATCCTTGGCGGCGCGACGCAGGGCGTGCTCTCCGACCTGTTGATGCCAGTCCTTCTGTCGCACTGACACTTGGCAAAAGATACGCGTGGCTGCGGCGTCAAGGTCGGGCCTGCTGTGCCGAAGCAGGACTACACAGGGCCCGATCGCAACGTTTTTCAGGGCTTCTCGACGCGCGCGACCTGATAGGTATGCATCCTGCCCTGGCGGCCTAGCGAGACATATTCGCCGGTGACGAAGCGTTCCTCGCCGAGGCGGAAGCCGATCTCGTCGTCGCGCTCGCCATCCTCGTAGTCGAAATACCATTGGCCGCCGGGCTTGCGCCGCAGCCGTCCGATGCGCTCGTCCTCGCCAATGCCGAACCGGCGCACGCGGCAGCGGGCCTGCTGGGTCTTCCACTCGGCGGCGTCTATGCGGCCATCGGCATCCAGGGGCACGAGCAGGTCATAGCCTTCATCCCTGCTGCCGGCCGGATTGTCCCGCTCACGTGCCAGCAACAGCCTGACATGCCGGAAACCGGGGCTCAGTTCGCTTGCCGATGCCATGTTGACCTCTCTCCTGACCCACGGCCGACCCGAAACCGAGCGAGTCGTGCCGACGATGCCTATTCTGGTTCGAGGCTATACCAGGACGTCCGGCAATGATTTGATCGGGGTCAACAAGCGGATACTCGGACATGAAGAGCTGGGCTGCAGGCTGGACCTGCAGCTGGCCGTTCGTTGACATGGTCTCGCCGAGCCCGCTCGGGGCAAACCCTATCTGATCACCAGCACGGGAAGCGTCGTGCTCGCAAGCACTTCCGCCGTCTGGCTGCCGAGCAGCATCCTCTGTATGCCCCGCCGACCATGCGACGACATCACGATAAGGTCGCAGCCCTTCAGCCTTGCTACCCGGACGATGGCTTCTGCAGGAAATTCGTCCACGTCATGTATCAGTTCTACGGTCGCCCCGTGACGCGAGGCAGCTTGCTCGATGCTCTGATAGCGTTCCTTCATGGCATCGTCGATCTGCTGATCGTAGCGGGCGACGGGATCGTGGATGCCTCCTTCCACCGCCGCCTGCGCTGCGGCCGGCTGCAAGGGTTCGGTGACGCTGAGAACGGTTGCCTTGGAGCCAAGCTTTGCGGCGAGCGCCAGTCCCTGGTCGACTCCCTTTTGAGCTAGCTCCGAGCCATCGGTTGCAATCAATACATGCTTGTACATCGTTTTCTCCTGCTGACGGGATTGTGTCTGATACTATCTGCTTTGCACCACAACGGAAGCGCGGGACACGCGGCCGGAGGAGCGGATACCAGTTGCCTTTTGCCTGCGAGATCATCGATCCGGTTTGAGCGAAACCTATCGGTCCCGCTTTGATTCGCATCAATGAGGTGAAACAGCAGGGGCCGTCCTCCGGGCGCGGTGACCCCTGGGGCAGCCCCAAGGCACAGGGCGGAGGCGACGGCTCGATCGCCGCAGTGGCAACTCCAATGGCCGACGTTATGCTCGGTTCTTGGAGGTAGCGTTATGCGCAAGTTGCAATCAACACATCATGACAGAACGCTCTGCGTGTCCCAGAACCATCACCGGTGGAGCACGAGTGTAAAAAGAACCGGAAACGAGCATTCGCGTCATCGAGAATGTGATGGCGCATCTCGGTCCCCCGCACCGGAGGTGTCGGAGGCCAGCCGGAGATGAGTGATCACCTGCTTGACACCCGACGTGTTCTCCGCGGCCACTCGGATAGCCGCCCGCACACGTTCGCTCGCCACGCTTCCGGTCAATTCTACGACGCCATCACATACTGAGACGTCAACCACCGGCCGAGGCGACCACCTCTTGCCACTGATTTCCCGCAGGATCTCTCGGCGGATGGTGATGTCTTCGGCCCTCGGACCCTGCACATTGTCGAGGCGGCCGAGGAGGGGGCGCAGGAAGTCAGCTCGGCTAACCATCCCCATCACTTTTCCGTCTCGGGTGACGGGCAGCCGCTTTACACCTTCGCGGACCATCAGTGCGGTGATGTCATGTAGCGAAGTATCCGGTGCAACGCTGAAGACCTGCCGGGTCATTACGTCTCCGACCTTACGTCCGCGGCTTTGCGCATATTCCTCTGCCGATTCGTCCGCCGTAAGCCACAGGTTGATCCAGTTTGCGTGCCTTGGCGCCGTGCCGATCTCCGGTCGACAAAGAAGATCCCGCTCCGTAACAATGCCGACAAGAGCACCGTCGTTGTCGATGACAGGCAATCCGCTGACGCGATGTTCAAGCATCAAGCGGGCGGCATCGGCAACCAGGGTCTGTGGGGTGACCGTCAAGGTTGCCGTGGTCATGATGTCTCGGGCTTGCATTGCAGCGTCCTTTCTCATCGGCAACCGGTCGTTCGACGCGATCGGCCGTCAAAGGACGGCGCGTCTACGCCAAGAAACGTGTGGACCTTCGCGCCAGTCCTACAAGCACGGTGTGCCCGCAACGAATCGTGCCTCATAAGATTGAACCCGGCGGAAATGTCGGCACCGAGCTGTCCAGAGAATATTGACCGTCGGAAACGAGCCCGCCTTGCGTCAGATCAAACTTTTCGGGCGGCCCGGGCGAGGCCTCTCGCCGACGCTTCGGCGGCCGCACCGGCATGCCTTGCTATCGAAGTCGACTTAGTCCTCTGAACACCGTCAATTGCCCGAGCCAAGTGAATCTCGGGCAAGGGCGTGTGCAGCAGTCAGGCTGCCGCGGTTGGCAGCCGCTCGCGCACCCAGCGGATGATCCGCCCGGCCGACATGGCTCCGGACACGCGCCCGAGTTCCCTACCGCCGCAAAACAAAACCATCGTCGGTATGCTGCGGATGCCGAGTTCTGTCGAGGCAGACTGCTCGACGTCGGAGTTGAGCTTCAGCAGAACGACGTCCGGCTCCAGTTCCCGTGCTGCCGCCTCGTAGGCGGGGGTCATTATTTGACAGGGGCCGCACCACGGTGTCCACACATCCACCAGCACGGGAAAGGTCGTCCGCTCCATATGACGCCTGAGAATTGCGCCGTCCACGTCCTGCGGACGTGCCTTGAAAAGAATGCCTCCGCACTTTCCGCATTTTGCCGAAGTCGCGGACCGCACCGGAGGTAGGCGGTTGACGCTGCCGCACTGGTTGCAGACGATCATCCTCTCGCTCACTTTTCCTCTCCATGTACGCGGCACAAAGATGACCTGCGCCTCCGCGGACGCATTGATGCGGATCAATGCGCCGGGCGAGACGCTGGTCAATGATCGCATTCATATTTTGCAGGAACGATCCAGGATGGAGAGCGAGCCGCAGATCAACTTCCGCGGAATGGAACCTTCCCCATCGGTGGAGGAAGTGGTGCGCGAAAGGATCGCCCGCCTGGGCCGTTTCCATGACCGGATCACCTTTTGTGCGGTCGTGATTGAAGCCCCTCATCGGCACGGCCGTCAAGGCAAGCTCTATCGCGTCCTAGTCGACATCGCCGTGCCCGGTGCGGCGATCGTCACCGGCATGTCTCGGAGGAACCATGACCACGAGGATGTTTATGTCGCCATCCGGGATAGCTTCGATGCCGCACAACGCAAGCTCGAGGATTTCGTCCGGAAAAATAGCGGCTATCGGGTCAAAACGCATCCAGAGACTCTTCACGGGACGCTCGCAAGGCTCATGCTCGGCGAAGGCTACGGCTTCATCCTTGCACAAGACGGTCACGAGTTCTTCTTCCGTCGGGAGAACATGACGTCCCAGAAGGAGTGGTCAGTCCTGTCCGAGGGCAGGGAGGTCCGCTTTTCCGAACACGACGGTGCGCGGGGTCCTTATGCTTCGGCCGTTACGGTTGCATGATGAAGCCTCTTGGGAGTCGTTGAGGTCGAGAAGCGAACGCCAACAGAGAGATTTGCAAGCGATGAAAGAGAAAACGACCTGGGTGCTGCTGGCGGACGGAGCGCGCGCGCGTATCGTTCGCCAGATTAATCTCAAAGACGAAGAGCAGGTTGAGGATCTGGTGTTTGAGATCGACCACAAGCAGTTGGGCGAGATCATGTCCGACAGGCCAGGGCGCAGCTTCGCCTCGGAAGGGAAGAGGCGATCTGCGCTTGAGTATCATTCGGAACCCGAAAAGGACCAGGAGGCCCGGTTCGCAGAAACTCTGGTTGCGGAACTGGAACAGCGCTTCCTTGCCCATGAGTTCCAGCGACTCGCGATCGTCGCCGAGCCACGGATGCTTGGCGTTTTGCGCCGGAAGCTGTCGCCGACGCTTCAACCAACCGTCGTGGTTGAAGTGGCGAAGGATCTGACGAAAGTGCCGCGGCAGGAACTTACTGCAGCGATCGGCCAGCTCGGCATAAAATAGGGCGTCACGGGCAAGATGAGGCGTATCGGGCGGTCGATTTGCACTCGGTCCGAGAAGATCGCCGCTGTCCTGGCCCTGGGCCGATCAGGCATTTCTTCCGAGTTTGCAAATATCTGGACCGCTTATCCCGTTCCACTCAAGGGGTACTGTCCAAACAGCACTATCTGAACGAATCCCTGCCGAATTCGATGCGAACCGTGTCGGAGCTTCGCCCATTGCACAGGGGCGAGACGATGGTTCAAGATGGTAGGACTGGTCAGTGGATGCGCGCGCCTTGGCTTCACGCGGCGGCCAAGGCGAGAATATCGGAAACTATCGCGGCCGGAGGTCTGTCAGCCTCGAGGCGATGCCAAGTGACCTGACCGGCATCTCTCTGCAATTGGCGAGACAAGACGTCGACAGTCGCGTCGGAGGGGCCGCCGCGCCGCTGGTCGACACGATGCCACAGCACATCGGGAGAGACTTCCAGCCAGATGCCCAGGAACGGCACATGGCGATCCGTGGCGACCTGCTCGATGCGCGCGCGGTCGCGGGGCCGATCGAACACTGCGTCGACAATCACTGAACCGCTCTCGGCCAGGACAAGGCCTGCCCGCCAGGCCATCTCCCGATAGACCCGCTCAGAGATTTCCGGCCGATAAGCTTTCTCGGGGAGGCGGGTCTCGGGCGACACGCCATGCATCGTCTTGCGGATCCGGTCGCTTTCCAGCATTCGCGCGCCGGGAGGCGCGCCGATATACGCAGCAAGCGCTTCGGTTACAGTCGTTTTGCCTGAACCGCTCAGCCCGCCAATGGCGATGAGAAGCGTGGAACGCGCTTGCAGCAGTTCCGATGCGAGGTCGAAATAGGCATGTGCATCGCGGGTCAGCTTCCCAGACGGGTCGCCGTTTTCTTCTATCAGCGTGGCAAGGACATGAGCACGAACGGCCGCCCTGATCGCCATCAGAAAAGGCAGAAGAACGAACCCGTCTTCATTGTCGGTCTCATCGAGATACCGGTTCGCCACAAGATTGGCGAGTTCCGGGAACCCGCGGTGCCACAGGTCCATGAGCAGAAAGGACACGTCATAGAGCACATCCGTCGTCGCAATCCGCTCATTGAACTCGATGCAATCAAACAGGCAGGGCTGGTTTTCCAGCACGCAGATATTGCGCAGGTGCAGATCGCCATGGCAGCGGCGCACCTTACCGACCGCCTCGCGCTGATCCAATACATCGGCAAGGCGCGACAACGTCGCCCGGAATGCAGCGTCCAGAACGTCGATTTTGTTCTCGTCGAAAACGCGGCTGGTGGCAAAGCCGGCCCTGTTGATGTCGAGCACGCCGGCGAGGTTCGCCGCCCCGCTGCCTGCATGCACGACTGGAGCCTGACTGTGGAAACGCGCGACCATGCGGGCGGTTTTCGTCATTAGATCGGGCGTGAGCCTGCCACCTTCCGCCATGCGATCCAGCAGTTGCGCTTGGTCGAAGCGGTTCATTTCAACGACCGCATCGACCAATTCTCCATTCCCATCGAACGCAAGTCCACCGCCCGGCTCGCGGGTGATCCGCCGGATGCCGAGATAGAGATCCGGCGCAGTGAGTGCATTGAGTTCCACCTCCTTCCGGCAGGCGGCAAGGCGCAGTTCGGGAGCTGAGAAATCGACGTAAGGGAGATGCACCGCCCGTTTCAGCTTGAAGGCTCGGTCACCAGAAAGGAATATCACCGAAATATGTGTCTCAATGATTTCGGCCGGGGCTGCGATGCCGAACGTGAGTGGATCTGCCAGGAAAGCCATTGCTTCAGCCTGGTCGCTAAGAATCAAGGAACGCTCCTTCATTCTCGATCACCAGCAAGGGCCGGATCACGATCCTGGTCCCTACTCCGGCCAGACTGTGCGCCCGCGCAGACAAAGGAGGGATTTTCCCAGTTGGGCTTGCCGTAGACGAGCTGCTTGCCCTCTGTTGTGAGCACAGTGCCGCCAGCTGCTTGAAGGATGGCGTGAGGCGCGGCGGTGTCCCACTCCATTGTACGGCCCGGCCGGACATACAGATCCGCCTTCCCCTCTGCTATCCGACAGAATTTCAGCCCGGAACCCATCCTGACCGTTTCAGCGACCTCGTACCTGGCGAGCATCGACGGGAGGCGCTGATCATTCGCATCATGCCGACTGACCAAGGCGATAGGCCCCTCTCGAGGAACGTCTCGGACTTGAATGGGCATGTCCGTCCCGCCTGTACGTTTCCATGCACCTCGTCCGACGACGCCGGTGAACACTTCATGTCGAGCAGGTGCAGCAACAGCTCCCAATACCACCTCATGGTCTCGAACGAGGCCGATATTGACGACGAACTCATCGAGGTTGGCTGCGAATTCCCGAGTGCCGTCTAATGGATCGACCAACCAGAAGACGCTCGGAATCGGTTCGGCTCGGTTCGTGGTGGATTCCTCGGCGATGGCCGGGATGTCAGGTGTCCGGGTTCTTAATCCGTTGAGAATGGTTCGCTGTGAGATGAGATCGGCGTCCGTCACAGGAGATCGGTCTAGCTTTTCAGAAACCGTGTAGCCGCGTGCGCGGATCGCAAGAATCTCGGCCCCGGCTTGGTCAGCCAGTCGCGCAGCAAGGGTAACGAGATCAAGATCATCCATTTGAAAACAATGGGGCAGCCAATTCTTAACGGCATTGATGGACATCAAATCCGGGGCACGGCGCAGTTGATCCGCATCAATCCCAACGACGCAACGTGATGGCAGAATGACATTCGCAGTTGGAACGGTCTGGCGACCGGGCAGCTTCCGGACGTTCAAGAGGTCGATGAAATGGCTCACAAACAGGTGCTGTTCCGTTCCGAAGCCCGTGAGAAGATTTTGCGGGGCTGTGCGCAGCTTGCCGATGCCGTGCGGGTCACGCTCGGGCCACGCTCGAAATCAGTGCTGATCGAGAGGAAATGGGGCACGCCGATCGTCTGCAACGATGGCGTCACCATTGCAAAGGAGTTCGATCTCAAGGATCCGGAGGAAAATCTCGGGGCGCGGATGCTGAGGCAAGCGGCGGAGAAGACGGGGGATATGGTCGGGGACGGCACCAGCACATCGACAATCCTCGCCCACGCGATGTTCGCCGACGGAGTGCGCAATGTCGTGGCGGGTGCCAGCGCGATCGACATCAAGCGTGGGCTCGACCGGGCTGCGAAACGCGCGGTCGAGGCGCTGAAAGCGATCTCCAAGCCCGTTCAGACGCGGCGGGAGAAAGAGCAGGTCGCGACAATCTCGGCGCATAACGATGCTGGCATCGGTGACCTGATCGGGACAGCGATGGAGAAAGTCGGTGACGAGGGCGTCATCATGGTGGAGGAAGCCAAGACCACCGAGACGGTTCTTGACGTGGTCGAGGGCATGCAGTTCGACCGGGGCTTCCTGTCACCCTATTTCGTGAGCGACATGGACAAGATGGAAGCCGTGCTGGAGGACGCGCTTGTGTTGGTCGTCGATCGCAAGATCAGTTCGCTGAACGATTTGGTCAAGCTGCTCGAAGCGGTTGCCAAGTCGGGCGCCCCTCTGCTCATCGTGGCCGAGGAGGTGGAGGGGGAAGCGCTCGCCACCCTGATTGTCAACCACATCCGCGGGACGCTGAAGAGCTGCGCGGTCAAGGCCCCCGGGTTCGGTGACAGGCGCAAGGCCATGCTCCAGGACATTGCTATTTTGACCGGAGCACAGGTCATTTCCGAGGAACTGGGCATCAAGCTGGAGAACGTGACGATGGAACAGCTCGGCCGCGCCAGGCGTGTTGTGTGCGACAAGGAGAACACGACGATTGTGGGTGGGGCTGGAGACAGCACGGCGATCAAGGCAAGAATCGAGCAGATCAGGCGGGAGATCGAGAATACGACCAGCGATTACGACCGCGAGAAGCTCAGGGAACGGCTTGCGAAGCTGGCCGGAGGCGTTGCGGTGGTCAAGGTCGGCGCGCCGACCGAATCTGAAATGAAGTCGAGGAAAGAGGCGTTAGATGATGCGATCAGCGCCACCAAGGCGGCGGTCGCCGAAGGAATCGTGCCAGGCGGCGGACTGGCGCTGCTGCGCTGCATTGCGGCTGTCGAGAAGGAGGAGAAGCTCGTTGAAGGCGACGAGCGTACCGGCGTGCAGATCCTGAGACGGGCCCTCGAGACCCCGGTGGGTCAGATCGCGGAAAATTCCGCCGTCGATGGTGGGGTGGTGGTCGCGAAAATGCTGGAAGGCAAAGGCAATTTTGGCTTCGATGCGGGGCGCAAGCAATATGTCGATCTGGTCGAGGCAGGCATCATCGATCCGACCAAGGTCGTGCGCGTGGCTCTGGAAAATGCGGTGTCGGTCGCCAGTACGCTTCTTCTCACTGAAGCGACCATGACGGAGATTCCCGAAGAAAAGCCGACGCAACCGATCGGGTCGGATTTGGCAATGTAAGGACGTGCGCGGACCGCAGGCTTGCCGGAGGTCCGCGGTGGGAATTGAGGTATCAATGCGTCTATTCGCTTTGAAGGGGAGTGACAGCCTTGGCATCGCGGTTGCGGGTGCCATGAGTATGGGGCTCGACCCGCATGAGGAACGCGACTTCGAGGACGGTGAGCATAAGGCCCGGCCGCTGGTAAGCGTGCGCGGTGAGGACGTCTATATCGTCCATAGTCTCGCCGGTGACCCTGGCGCGTCTGCCAATGACAAACTCGTCAAGCTCCTGTTCTTCATCGCCACCTGCCGGGAGAACGGCGCCGCCCGCGTAACGGCGATTGTCCCCTATCTCGCTTACGCCCGCAAGGACCGGCAGACAAAGGAACGCGACCCGGTGACGACTCGTTATGTTGCGCAACTCTTCGAGGCGGTCGGCATCGACTGCGTGGCGGCGCTGCAGGTGCACAATTTCGTAGCGTTCCAAAACGCGTTCCGCTGCCGGACAGTCCACCTGGATGCGCGCAAGCTCTTTTGTCCGGCAATCCGGAAGTTGGCTCAGGGCCAGCCGGTCGTGATCTTTTCTCCCGACGGTGGCGGCATAAAGCGAGCGGAGCTGCTCCGGCAATGCTACGAAGCCGAGGCTGGAGGGGAGGTCGGATTTGGCTTCATGGAGAAGCGCCGCAGTCGCGGCGTCGTGTCAGGCGACCTCTTCTCGGGCGACGTGGACGGCAGGGCGGTCTTTCTTGTCGATGACATGATCAGCACCGGCGGCACTATGCTCAGGGCGGCCCATGCATGTCGTACACGCGGCGCGAAAGCAGTTCATGCGATAGCCACTCACGGGCTCTTTGGCATCGGCTCCGACGCTCTCCTGGCGGGAAGCGCTGTAGACCGTATTGTCGTCTCCGACAGCCTTGCGTCCGCGACGAAAGCTGCAGGTGGCCATGAAGTCAAGCTCGAGGTGATCTCGTGCGCATCGCTGATAGCCGAGGCGATCAGACGTCTTCATACGAACGGGGTCGATCTCGGATCTGGTCGGTATGGAAAGCTGAGCTGGTGCTTCGCCAATGCGATGTAGGACAGGGCGAGCGGCTTCCATTTCTCGGGTTGACGCACCGGCGCTTCCAGCAAATGCGCCATGCAAAGACGTGCCCTTAGAAGCATCCGGAAGCCGCCGTAGAATGCAAGAAGATCTCCGTCTGGCCGTCCCCCCAATCTCGCGGCCAACGTATTCAGGAGAAAGGCGCGTATCCACGACCTACCCGAACATTCCAGTCCGATATAATTGACCTCGTCATAAGGGTCCAGGATGCGCATCGGACGGCTGAATTCCAGGCAGTCTATGATCTGGACGGGCTCGCCGAGATTGACGTGTTCCGGCCTCAGGTCACCATGGCCTTCGACAATGTGGCCATCCGCGATCCGTCGCCTGATCTTCGGTTCGATCGATCCAAGTGCCCGGTCGGCGGCATCGAGTACTGGACTGGCAACATCACGCACCCAGAGTTCCGGCAGTTGCAGGGTGGTCCGGTTGACTGCCTGTTCGTCGGCAAGATGCTTGAGATAAAGGCCTCCATCCGCGACCTCGGGCGTGCTGCCCATATAGAAGCGAGCCATAAGCTCGCCGATGCGGCGGACGTCCGCTTCCGACACGCGGCCTTCGCGTAGCCGCACATCCAGCATGTCGGCATGGCGCAGCCGCTTCATTTCCACAAGCCAGTCAATGATCAGGCCGTGGCCGTTCAGCGCAAGGCGGCCTGTCCGGTCCACGCGTAGAGGGATGACCGCGAGATAAGTCTGGCTGGCGAGCCTGCGGTTCAGGCGCAGTTCCTCCTCGCAATAGAAGCGACGGCGGTCCAGCGTGCTGAAATCGAGGAAAGGGTATTTGACCGGCTTCTTGAGCTTGTAGACGCGGTCGTCGGCGAGGAACACCCAAGACATATGGGTTTCCCTTACCTCGACATTGGTCGTCGCATGGGGAAAACTGCCCGGGAACTCAGGAATTCCACCTTTTCCGCAAGTGTTACCATGTGCGTTCCAGGAGCTAAAGAACCAAGGGGGCGATCCAAGGCAGTCCATCATGCACCGACGCCGTTCGCCTTGACGCGTATCAAGGATGGCCTACGGCTCTTCCATAGCGATGCCGCTTCCCCGAGTGGCGCTCGCGCCCGAAAAACCAGACCTTCATCGCTTCCGAAGCTGCCAGGTAGGCTAGGGTGATGGCGGCAAGTCCTGCCGTGATCGGCGTCGACAGCGGTACGAAGCCGAACCAGTGCGCCCCCGGCAGAAAGGGAATGGCGATCGCCAGCACAGCGACCCCCAATGTCAGCCACGAAAGCAGCGCGCTGGGAGCGCTTTTGCAAAGCGGCTTTCGGGTGCGCACGACCAGCACGATGGCCAGCTCCGTCAGGAGAGATTCCATGAACCAGGCGGTCTGGAAGACCTGCGCGGTGGCCTCGGCGAGGAGGATGAGGAAGGCGAAGGTGGCAAAGTCGAATGCCGAGCTGACCAGGCCGAAGGCGATCATGAAACGGCGTACGAAGCCGATGTCCCAGCGTCTCGGCGTCCGCACCAGATCTCCGTCCACATTGTCGGTGGCGATGGCAAGCGACGGGAGGTCTGAGAGGAAATTGTTGAGCAGGATTTGCGGTGCCAGCAGCGGCAGGAACGGCAGCGCGAGCGATGCGAACGCCAGGGAGACCATATTGCCGAAATTGGCGCTGGTGGTGATGGCAATGTATTTCATCGTGTTGGCAAAGGTGCGTCGCCCGTCGTCAATGCCACGCAGGAGGACGTCCAGGTCACGCCGCAGCAGGATCATGTCGGCTGCTTCGCGCGCGACGTCCACAGCGCCATCGACCGAAATTCCAACGTCGGCTTCGTGCAGGGCGGGCGCATCGTTTATTCCGTCGCCGAGATAGCCGACGACATGGCCCCGCCGGCGCAGTGCGGCGATGATGCGTTCCTTCTGGTTGGGGTCGACTTCGGCGAAGATGTCGGTGTGGGCGGCGCGTGCAAACAGCGCCTCTTTCGTCAGTTTCGCCAGTTCCGTGCCTGTGAGGATGTTGCGGTGGGGCAGGCCGACGATCTCGGCCAGATGCGCCGCGACGTGGCGGTTGTCGCCGGAGATCACCTTCACCCTTATTCCCCGGTGGGCCAGCGACTTCAGCGTCTCGGCCATGCCCGCCTTGGGTGGATCGAGGAACAGCAGAAAGCCGGCGAAGGCGAGGTTCACCTCGTCTTCGCGCCGATAGCTGTCGCGCTGCGGGAAATGGCGCACGGCAAGGCCGAGCGCGCGAAAGCCCTGCATGCACCAGTCGCGCACCTTCTCGTCGATGGCCCGCGCTTCGCGTTCGCCCAGCGGCTGTTCACCCGTCCCTGTGAGGACGGACGAACAGGCCTCCAGGACATTCTGGATAGCGCCCTTACAGATCAGGAGGTCGTCACCCGCATCTTTCTGCCGGACGATGACCGACAGTCGCTTGCGGATGAAGTCGTAAGGAATCTCGTCGACCTTGGTATGGGTGGACAGGGCCTCGTCGGGGCGCTTGCTGGCTGCAATCCCTTCGTCCAACGGGTTGGCCATGCCCGATTGCAGCGTCGCGTTGAGCAGCGCCCACTGTCGGACCCGTGGAGAATCTGCGCCCCCCACGTCCCGCCAACCATCGAGGCGGATCGTGCCTTCGGTCAGCGTGCCCGTCTTGTCCGTGCACAGGAGGTCCATGCTGCCGAGGTTCTCGATCGCGTCGAGCCGGCGCACGATGACACCGCGCCCCGCCATCGTGCGCGCGCCACGCGCCAGGGTGACGCTGATTATGGCCGGCAGCAGTTCGGGGGTGAGGCCGACGGCAAGCGCCAGCGAAAACAGCAGCGAGTCGACGGCCGGGCGGTGCAGAAGCAGGTTGGCGAAGAAGACGATGATGACGATGACCAGCATGATCTCCGTCATCAAATATCCAAAGCGGCGGATGCCCCTAGCGAATTCCGTCTCGGGCGCGGCATGGGCGATCGCCCCGGCGATCGCCGCAAATTCGGTGTGCTCGCCAGTGCAAACGGCAACCATTGCCGCCGTCCCGCTGCGGACCGAAGTGCCCGTGAAGACGGCATTCCCGCGCTGGCCAACTTGGGCCTGCGCCGCTGAAATCCCCGGCGCCTTGACGACCGGGAAGGTCTCGCCGGTGAGCGCTGCTTCGCTCACGTTGAAATCGCGCGCCTCCAGGAGCACGCCGTCGGCCGGGACCAGATTTCCGGCCGACAGCCGGATCACGTCACCGGGCACGATCTCCCCGACAGCCACGTTCGCTTCCTCCCCGTCGCGCAGCACTGCCGCCTTGTGCGCAATTTGCGCGGTCAGCGCCTGCATGGCTTTGGAAGCCCCGTATTCCTGCGTGAAAGACAGCACGCAACTGGCCAGCACAATGATCCCGATGATGACCGCCTCGCTGCCTTCACCGACGAAGGCCGACACGATTGCAGCGAAAATCAGGATAAGGACCAGGGGACTCCGGAATTGCTGAAGGAAGGCGACGATGGGGAAGGGGTCGGCTTTGCGGCCGATGAGGTTGGGTCCGGCTTTGCGCAGCCTGACTTGAGCCTCGCTGGAGGAGAGGCCCGACTGGGTGGAACCTAGCCTGGCTAGGACTGTTTCCGCCGGAACCGACCAATAGGCGCAGTCCGCCGAGACTTGTTCCCGCTCCATGATGGGTCAGGCTCCTGGCCAATAATCGTCGATCATGAGCGTGCCTTGGCTCGACGTGCCTTGATGCCAGTCAAGGCAACGGAACTGGCAGATCTATCCGTGTCCCCTTGCGGCCGGCGACAATGTCGGCCGCATCCTCCAGGCGGCCGATCGCGGTCGGTTTGCCGGTAGCTGTCGTGAATATAATGGCTGCCTCAATCTTAGGTCTCATCGAGCCGGCCGGGAAGTGTGCGGCATTGATTTCATTGGCCTGCAGGCGGCCGACCGGCCGCGCCTGCGAGGTTCCCCAGTCGAGATAGACCGCATCGATGTCCGTGAGCATGAGCAGCATGTCGGCGTCGAGCTGTCGCGCCAGGAGCGAGGAGGCGAAGTCCTTGTCGATGACGGCCTCGATGCCGGCAATGCTGCCGTCTGCCAGTGCGACGACGGGGATGCCGCCCCCGCCGACGCAGATGACAATGACGCCGCGCTCGACCAGGAAAGCAAGCACTTCAGCCTCGAGGATTTCCAGCGGCCTTGGCGATGGCACGACGCGGCGCCATTTGCCGTTATCGGGCGCGACTGTCCAGCCGCGCTCGGCCGAAAGCCGGCGGGCGGTGGCTTCGTCGTAGACAGGGCCGATCGGCTTGGTCGGTTTGGCAAAGGCCGGATCGCGCGGATCGACCCGCACCTGCGTAAGCAGCGTGGCGAAGAGCCGGTCTTTCGCCACGTTGCGCAGCTCCTGCTCGATGACGTAGCCGATCATGCCGGCTGTCTCGGCGTCGAGCACGTCGAGCGGAAAGGGCGTGTCAGGCGTTGCCGCCGCCTGCAGGGCGAGCAGCCCCACCTGCGGCCCATTGCCATGCGTTATTACCAGCGAATGGCCGGCCTTTACCAGTTCGGCCAGCTCCTCGGCCGCGCGTCGGATATTGGCGCGCTGGCTGTCGGCCGTCATCGGCTCGCCGCGCTTCAATAGCGCATTGCCGCCTAGGGCGACGACGATACGCATCTTCAGCTGCCAATCGTGGCGACGAGGATCGCCTTGATCGTGTGCATGCGGTTCTCGGCCTGGTCGAAGACGATGGAGGCTTCCGACTCGAACACCGCGTCCTCGACCTCCATGCAGTCGATGCCATATTCACTGGCGACCAGCTGGCCTATTTCCGTTTCCGCGTCATGGAAGGCCGGCAGGCAATGCATGAATTTGGTGTATGGATTGCCGGTTGATGCCATCAGCTTGCGCGTGACCCGATAGGGCGTAAGAAGATTGATGCGATCGCCCCAGGCGCTTTCGTCCTCGCCCATGGACAGCCACACATCGGTATAGATGAAGTCGGCCCCTTTAACGCAGGCATCCACATCGGTATCTATCCTGAACTGCCCGTCGTTGCGCTGCGCTAACGCTTTTACATGGGTGCAGAAATCCTGTTCTGGCCATAATCCCCGAGGAGAGGCGATGCGCATGTCGATGCCGACCTTCGCCGCACCGATAGCGAGCGATTGGGCGACGTTGTCCTTTCCTTCCCCGACGAAAGCGACCGTCATGTCGGACAGGTGCTTGTGGGTGAACTCGCGCATGGTCATGAAATCGGCCAGGATCTGCGTGGGATGGTCCAGATCGGTCAAGCCGTTATAGACCGGCACGCCGGCATAGGCAGCGAGCAGTTCCACCTGATGCTGGGTGAAGCCGCGATATTCGATGGCATCATATATGCGCCCGAGCACGCGCGCCGTATCCTTCATCGATTCCTTGTGGCCGATATGGCTGCCGGAGGGGCCGATATAGGTGACGTGCGCGCCCTGGTCGTAGGCCGCCACCTCGAAGCCGGTGCGAGTGCGGGTGGAATCCTTCTCGAAGATCAGCGCGATGTTCTTGGCGGTCAGCCGCGGCATTTCCGTGCCGGACCTATTCGCCGCCTTCAGGTCCGCGGCGAGCCTGAGCAGGTAACGGATCTCGGCGCCGGAGAAGTCATCCAGCGTCAGCACGTTGCGGCCATGCAGGTTGACGGGCATATGTTCTCTCCTTGGTCAGAGTGGGTCGCGTGCGATCGGGCAGGTCATGCAATGGCCGCCGCCCCGGCCGCGGCTCAGTTCCGCACCCTCGACGGTGATCACCTCGATGCCGGCGCGGCGCAGAAGCGTGTTGGTGTAGACGTTGCGGTCGTAGCCGATGACGACGCCCGGCTCGACGGCGACGACGTTGTTGCCGTCGTCCCACTGCTCGCGCTCCGACTGGTAGCTGTCGCCGCCCGTGGCGACGATTCGCAGCGCCTTCAGGCCGAGTGCTTCCCTGACGACCTCGGTGAACGGCTTTCCCTCCTCGACGACGTCGACGGACGCCTCGCCGTCGCCAGGACGCAGCGAGAAGCTGCGCAGCCGCTCGACCACCGGCGGATACATGGTCACGAGGTCGCGGTCGCAGAAGGTGAACACGGTATCGAGATGCATGAAGGAGCGGTCGCGTGGCATCAGCGCGGCGATGACGCGGGTGGCCTCGGCAGCGGCGAACAGGCTGCGGGCCAGCCCGCCGACCGCCTGCGGCGTTGTGCGCTCGCCCATGCCGACCAAAACCACGCCGCCGCCGATGGGCATGACGTCGCCACCTTCCAGGCTGATGCCGGGACCGGAGTTGTCCGGCGAGACGAAGGGCAAGCCGGTATCGCGGAAGCGGGGATGGAAGCGGTAGACGGCCTCGACATTGGCCGCCTCCGGCTTGCGCGCCGACCAGTACATGGCATTGATCGAGACGGAGCGATAAATCCAGCACGAACTGTCCCGAGTGAAAAGCTGATTGGGCAGCGGCGACAGCACGAAATCCTGCGGCAGCAGTGTCTTTCCGGTGAGGCCGGCCGGCTGGAACGGCAGTTCGGCCCGCGCGATGCCTCCCACCATCAAAGAAGCAAGCCGGTCCGCCGGAATCTCGTCCAGCCAGCCGCGCAGTTCGTCCATCATGTCATAGCCTACGACTGAAGCGTCGACTCGACGATCGAGAAGCCAGTCGCGCGCCTCAGCATCGGCCATCGTCTCGGCCAGCAGTTCGCCGAAGGAATGCACCGTCACGTGGCGTTCGCGCAGCGCATCGACAAAGATGTCGTGCTCCTGCCGCGCCCGCTTGACCCAGAGCACGTCATCGAACAGCAGCGCCTTGCAGTTGTCCGGGGTGAGCCGGCGCAGGCTGAGGTCGGGCCGGTGCACGATCACCTCGCGCAACCGGCCAGTTTCGGAATGAACGCCGAGCTCTGTCATGTCTCGTCCTTTCGGAAAGTCGAGCTGCGTCAGAGCGCGCTGACGGCGCCAACCCACATTTCGTAGGCTGCATAGAGGCCGACAGCGACGAGAGCAGCGGCGAGGGCGGCCTCGACCGGATGGAAGACACGCTCCCTGTTTTCGCGCCGCGCCCAGATGTAGAAGACGATGCCGGGCGCGTAGAGCACCGCGCACATGAACAGGTAGGAGAGGCCGGCGGCATAGACGAGCCAGAGGCCGTAGATGGTAGCCACGAAGCCCATGAGCAGCGCGCCGTTGCGGCTCTCGCCAACGCCATAGCTCTCGCCCGTGATGGCGAGCTTGGCCGCATAGGCGCCGGAGAAGATGTAGGGAACCAGGATGGCCGCCGAGGCGATATAGAACAGCGCCTGGTAGGTGCTCTGCGCGAAGAGCGTGACGATGAGGAACGCCTGCACCAGGAGATTGGTGACTAGCAGCGACGTGGAGGGCACGCCGCGTTCGCTCTCATGCGCGAAGAATTTCGGCATGGTGCCGTCCTTGCCGGCGACGTGGGGAACCTCGGCGGCCAGCAGCGTCCAGCTCAGGAACGCGCCGACGACGGAGACTACGAGCGCCAGGTTGATAAGGATAGCGCCCCAAGGGCCGACGATCGTTTCCAGGACACCTGCCATGGACGGATTCTTCAACCCGGCGAGTTCCGGCTGACTGATGATGCCGATCGACAGAAGCGAGACCAGCGCATAGAGCGCGAGGCAGGTGAAGAAGCCGAGCACAGTTGCGGTTGCGATATCGTTGCGCCGTTCCGCCCTGGCCGAGAACACGCTGGCGCCTTCGATGCCGATGAATACCCACAGCGTCACCAGCATGGTGCTTTTGACCTGTGTCATGATCGAGCCGAGGCTGGCATTGCGGAGGCCGGAGAAGTCGGCGTTGAAGATGTCCACCTTGAAGGCGACGGCGACGATGCCGATGAACAAGACGATGGGTGCGATCTTCGCGATCGTGACCACGAGATTGACGATCGCGGCCTGGCGCACGCCGGCCAAGATGAGGATGTGGATGAGCCACAGAAGGATCGAGGCACCGAGCACAGCCTGCCATGTGTTGCCGTCGCCAAACGCCGGGTAGAAATAGGACAGCGCGGAAAAAACAATCACCCCATAGGAGACATTGCCGACCCAGGCGCTGATCCAATACCCCCAGGCGCTGTTGAAGCCGATGAACGGCCCGAAACCGGCCTTGGCGTAAGCGTAGGGGCCAGCGTCCAGCCTCGGCTTGCGGACGGCGAGCGACTGGTAGACGAAGACGAGCGCCAACATGCCGACGGCGGTGATGCCCCAACCGATCAGGATGGCGAGCGGCCCAGCCCCGGCGGCCATGTTCTGAGGCAGGCTGAACACGCCTGAGCCAACCATCGAGCCAATGACTAGCGCAGTCAGTGCGCCAAGGCGCAGCTTTGTCTGGCTTGGGGTCGTAATAGAAGCTGCGGGTGCAGAAGGGATATCGGTGGCGGCCATGACAGATCTCCCACAGTTCGGGCCATTTGCCAGGAGAGTGTGCCGGTGCGGACAGTTTCGCCTTGACGCGCGTCAAATACTAGCTTGGCGCACCGCACCAGATGCAACGTCCGGACCATCAGCCGATTGCCGTCACGCGCGAAGAACAAGTGTCTTGCGCGTGGGCGATCCACCCCGGCTCTCGGTGAGGTGGCACCATCGTCGGGCTGTTTTAGAAGCTGTTATGTGTAGGCGCCGTGGACTGGCCCCGACGTCGCGCAAATTCCGTCCTGCGGGCGAATAGCGGAATCCTTTGATCTTGCACACTGCGCCAGCAAGCGATGGTGACATGCTGTTGCAACGGGGCAAGGACAATTATCGGATGAATGAGATGAGAGCATTCGTCGCCTTGGCCCTCGTTGTCGCCATAGTCGGTTGCGCAGAAACTACGCGCTATGTCGAGGTTCCTGGACACCCCTACAAGACCGAGCCGACGTGCAGACGGACGCAGCCCTTTGGAAAGTTTGACGCATGGTGCGATTGCCCGCGTACGGGTTTCCGGAACTTTCGTCCACCAGTTGCCGATGTCGGCTTTTAGAATGGCGAGCGGATTGTCGATGCGTTCGCTCGAGCCCCGCGTCTGGTTCCTTGCTGGAGCAGCGAATGCCCGGAATGAATCCGGCTTGCCACTCTATCTGTTTTTTTGCCGCATATGTGCGATGCCAAGTGATCCTACTTGGCTGTAAAATGCTCTAGCAGCACGCGGGCAAGTTTGCGCTTGGCACAGGATACATCATCAAAAGTGTTCGCCGGATCTGAAAGGACCAACTCTGGTTCCGGCGGCGACGAGATAGGCAGTGGACCAGCCTATGAACAGGAAGCCGTTGATTCCTTCAAGAGCAGCTAGCACACGCCACTCATGGCCTGGAACGATGTCGCCATAGCCGATGGTCGAGAAGGTCACAATGGAAAAATAAAGCGCGGTCTCAAGGTCAGGCAGCAGATTGATTGCCAGATAGCAGGCGGCCCAAAGCCATATCTCAACGGCCAGCACGACGAACAGCCCCATAACGATACTGATCATCGCGATCACCCTGCTGCGATGGCCATGCATTCTGAAGCGGGCAACCATTCGGGCCATTACCTTGGTCACTGCCATCAATCCGAAGGTGTGGACGAGAACCGTCAGCGTTATCATTACGGTTCCAAGGGCAAGGTTGTTGATCATTTCGCACGCTCGCGGCCGCTGCAAGGGCCCTTATCATGGGGCTGTTACGACGATTGCCGAGCAGTTTCCGTTAATCCCCCGACAGTAGCTATGCGGAACGTTCGAATCGAAAAACATCGCATCCCCCACATCGAGCGACACTTCTTCACCATCGACATTTACTTTCAACCGACCGCTCAGAACATAAATGAACTCGGCGCTTCCGTGCTGGTGCGGCTTTGACGGCTTTTCAGGCCCCGTGAACTCCGCGAAGTATGCGTCCATGCGTCGGTCAGCAATCGGGTAGTTAAGGCTTTCAAACAAATAGGCCGGAACCTCTCCTGCTGCCGGAACCGGCAGCCTCAGGCGCTGTCCCCTTCTGGTCACCGCCATTTGCGGCCCTTCCTTGCTGAAGAAGTGATCCAGATCGACACCGAAGACCAGCGCAATCCGAAGCAGGGTCGGCAGCGTGGGAAAAAGCTGCCCCCGCTCGATCTTGGACAGCATCGCCGACGATAAGCCGGTGTGCGCGCCCAGTTGAACCAATCCCATCTTTTTCTTCAGGCGAAGTGCCTTGATGCGAGGACCGATCCGATAGCGTTCGAGCTCGTCTGTGAGGGTGTCGGACAGCAAGGATTCAACTCCTTTTCCTGCAAGGACAAATGGCAGGCACTGTTTCAACTGTCAAGATAATCTGTTTTCATGTCACGATATTTTTACTGGTACGAGAAGGCTTTCACGCCATATGAAATGTTGCCGCCCAAGGAGGCGAGCAGTGTTAACCAAAGGAGAAGGACGATGGGACTGAAACAAGCATTCACTGCGGCTGTGTTTTCCCTTGCCGTGCTCAGCACGCCCGCACACGCTGCTGAAAAGGATATCGTCGATACTGCTGTCGGTGCTGGCCAGTTCAAGACCCTGGCGGCAGCGCTCGATGCCGCAGGATTGGTTTCTACCCTCAAAGGTGACGGACCCTTTACGGTGTTCGCACCGACCGATGATGCCTTTGCCAAGCTGCCTGCCGGGGCGGTCGAAGAGCTGCTGAAGCCCGAAAACAAGCAGAAGCTTGTCGATGTGCTCACCTACCATGTTGTACCGGGCAAGGTGATGGCATCCGACGTCACGAAACTCGATGAGGCCAAGTCCGTCAGTGGTAAGTCAATCGATGTCCAGGTCGATGGGGGTTCGGTCAAAGTCAACGATGCCAGTGTGATTGCGACCGATATTGGTGCGACCAACGGCGTTATCCACGTCATCGACAAGGTGATCATGCCGCCGCAAGGCTAGCTGACCTGGCCGGCTGGCGGGCAGAAGCTGCGTCCTGGCCTGAGGACTGGAACGGGAGAATGTCATGAGAATCTTGAATGTCGTGACCTTGACGCTGGTTATTGTTGGAGGACTGAATTGGGGCCTTGTAGGCCTGCTCGGTTTCGACCTCGTTGCCGCGATATCTGGAACGGGGTCGGTCCTCACACGTATCGTCTATGTCGTCGTGGGGCTATCGGCAGCGTGGCAGATCATGCCGCTTGTCTCCGCGATGGGATCGAACCAGACTGCCGCAGGGCATCCACGCTAGAGGCAGCACGAGGAGGGGTCGCTCATCCGGCGATCTCTCCTCAGTGTGACGAGAGGTATGGCTTCTTTGCTGGCATTACTTGGTTTCGGGGTTGCGTCATTCGCAGCCGGCATCGGCGGCATCGCTTTCCGACCTGGCGAATGGTACCAGCGGCTGAACAAGCCATCCTGGAGGCCTCCCGACTGGTTGTTTGGCCCGGTCTGGACGTTTCTGTATTTGACGATCGCTTTGGCCGGCTGGCTGGTCTGGCAGGAAGCCGGGTTTGGAGGCGCGGAGTTGCCGTTATCAGTATACGGCATTCAATTGCTGCTGAATGCCGCCTGGTCGCCGATCGTTTTCGGCCTTCATCGAATTGGGTGGGCATTGGCCGAGATGGTGTTCTTGTGGCTGTCGATCGTCGCGACGATCATCCTGTTCTATCCGATACATACCGCAGCAGCCGCCTTGCTTGTGCCCTATCTTTGCTGGGTGAGCTTCGCCTTGTTGCTCAACCTTTCGGTCTGGCGGCGTAACAGCGCCATCCCATCCTAGGCAGGAGCACACGCTTTTCCGACCGCTGGATAAAAGTAAACGACCGGATGCAGCAGGGCTACCGCTACCGTCTCACAGCCCCTGTGGGAGGTGATTTGCATCCGGAATTCCATCCTGAACGTACGCTTGAGGCGACGCTCGCTATAGGCGTGTTCGGCGGCAAGTACATGACCGACTGCCGGGACGAATTCCCGGAAAGCTGGTTCCGGCATGCGCGTCTGTTGCCGGGCGGCCGCGATTCCTCACTGAACTATCGGCGTTGATGCCAGTCAGCCTCTTAGTGTCTGGCGTGCCAAGGGCTGGATCCATCCGGACGATCCGCGCGGATGGTTCCAATGGTATTGCCGCTATTTCCATGGCCACAGACTCCCAGGCGAAGACGAGCGCCAAATCGATCGATGGAAAGCCATGCGACGCCACGTGGCGCAGGTCCGGCGCTACTGCGAGCCCGGTGACAGCTGGTCCCGCCGCCAGCGTCAAGCACTTCTGCATTGGGCTTACGATAGCCGTGCGATTTGAGCCAGTCGGCCCATATCTGACCCGTTTCCAACATTTCCGGCTCCCGTGGCTGCTCGCAGGATCGCACTACTTGACCGAATCTGCCGCATCCGATCTGCGGAGGTCATAGCAGGTTCAGGCCAATACCGCTCGCTGCCAGCAGGGCAACCACCGACCAGGGCGGCGCTCTCCAGACCGTGAGCAGCACGAACCCGGTGAGCGCGAGCGCAAAATCATAGGGGCTGAGAATCGCGCTTGTCCAAACGGGATCATAGAGTGCCGCGCCTAGAATGCCGACCACGGCCGCGTTCGCTCCGCGCATGGCGGCCTGCGCGAGCGGCCGTGCGCGGAAAGCATCCCAGAAGGGAAGCGCGCCGATCAGCAGCAGGAAACCGGGCAGGAAGATCGCGACAAGACCGATCGCAGCCCCGGCTATGCCGTCCGGCTCCGGCCTCATGACCGCGCCGAGATAGGCGGCGAAGGTGAAGAGCGGTCCCGGCACGGCCTGCGCCGCGCCGTATCCGGCAAGGAAAGCGTCCTCGCTGACCCACCCGGGCCGGACCACTTCCGCCTCAAGCAGCGGCAGCACGACGTGACCGCCTCCGAACACAAGCGAGCCTGCCCGGTAAAAGGAGTCGAACAGCGCCAGTCCCTGCGATGAGAGCGCGGCCGAGATAACCGGCAGCAAGAACAAGAGCAGGAAAAACAGCGCGAGCGCGGCGATCCCGACGCGCTTCGGAACCGCAAAAGTCAGATGGCCTGTTGTCGGAGCGGGACCTCTCCGGCACAGCCAAAGACCGGCAAGCCCCCCTATGACGATAGCCGAGATCTGCCCGATCGGACCGGCAGGAAGTATTACGATCAAAACAGCGGCAAGCGCGATGCTTGCCCGCTCCCTGTCGGGCGCGAGCGCTCGAGCCATGCCCCAAACCGCCTGTGCCACGACGGCGACGGCGACTATTTTGAGGCCATGTATTAGGCCTGCGCCCAGCGGCCCCTCAAACGCCGCCGCGCCGAAGGCGAACAGCAGGAGAAGCAGAGCGGATGGCAGGGTGAACGCCGCCCATGCGGCGAACGCGCCGAGGGGACCGCCGCGAAGCAGGCCAAGAGCAAATCCGACCTGGCTGCTGGCGGGACCGGGCAGGAATTGGCAGAGGGCAACAAGATCGGCATAACCGGCTTCGTCGGTCCATTTGCGGCGCGTGACCAACTCGTCACGGAAATAGCCGAGATGCGCGATCGGACCGCCGAACGATGTCAGTCCGAGTTTCAGGAAAGCGCGAAAGACCTCGCCCGCCGAACCACGTGGTGCTGCCTCGTCAACCGTCACTGCTTCCGTGGAGGACTTCACGAAATAGCTCCCGGATCCTTTTGCGCCAACTCCTCGATCATCCACTGTCCATACAGATCGCCCTCGGCCGTGTGATGCAGGACGTGGAGCCGTATGAATCCTGACAGAAGCTCTTGATGCTCCATTTTTCGACTTTCCCAAAAGCGCTCCTCTCAATCGAATCTCGATATCGAGAACCGATCGTAGGGTTCGGCGGCTAGGGGCACAACCTGCCTGTCATGGCTAGCGGGTTTCAACCAGCGAACGGAGAACACCAAGGTCAGCGAAGCAGACCCATCGACGCATGAAGCCGCCGAGCTATGGCGGACGCGTCCAGCCTTGTGAAGGGCATCCAGGACCGAAGACAAGCGATTACCGATGCGGATTGAAGTCCCTCGTGCTTCCGAAAGAAACCGAACCTTATTCGTCGCTATCCATTGCCGAGACCTTTCTCAGGAGAATATTGTCACTTCCAAGTTATGCCTATCCTTACTGATCTGCTCGTATCACGGTGAAGGTTTGCAGTTGCCGTTGATGGGGATCAGATGGCTTTCAGCTTGACCCTCGATTCAACCTTTTCCGTATCTTCCTTGCGTTCGCTGTAGCGGCTGGTGAGATAGCCGGAAACGTCCCTTGTCAGAACCGTGAACTTCATGAGTTCCTCCATCACGTCAACGACACGGTCGTAATAGGATGAAGGTTTCATACGGCCGGCCTCATCGAACTCCTGGTAGGCCTTGGCGACGGAAGACTGGTTTGGAATGGTGATCATGCGCATCCAACGGCCGAGGATCCGCATCTGGTTCACCGCATTGAAGCTTTGTGATCCGCCCGAGACCTGCATGACGGCAAGCGTGCGGCCTTGGGTGGGCCTGATTGATCCGACAGCAAGCGGAATCCAGTCGATCTGGGATTTCATGATGCCGCTCATCGCCCCGTGGCGTTCGGGGCTGCACCAGACCTGGCCTTCGGACCAGAGAGACAATTCCCGCAGTTCCTGCACCTTTGGATGGTCGGTCGGTGCTCCGTCGGGGAGGGGAAGACCTGTCGGGTCGTAGATCCGGGTTTCGGCACCGAAGTGTTCCAGCAGGCGTGCCGCCTCTTGTGACAGAAAGCGGCTGTAGGAACGCTGACGAAGCGAGCCATACAGAAGCAGTATGCGCGGCTTGTGCGTGGAAAAACGCTTGGCCAACTGATCCGGGTCAGGCAGCCGGAGGGCTTCTTCCAAAACGTTGGGCAGGTCAGACAATACGGTTTCCTTCGGCATCAATCACAAGCTCACCATCCTCCTTGGCGAACGGGCCCTTTTGCGGGAGGGGAAGGATATCCAGGACGGCCTCCGACGGACGGCTCAGCCGTACGCCCCAAGGCGTCACGACGAACGGACGGTTGATCAGGATCGGGTGCTGCAGCATGACGTCGAGCAAATCGTCGTCGGTCAGCGCCGGGTCATCCAGGCCAAGGTGGGCATAAGGCGTTCCCTTATTTCGGATCGCCTCGCGCACGGTCAGACCCGCTTTGGCGATCAGGTCCTCGAGGACAGGGCGCGCAGGCGGTGTCTTCAGATACTCGATAATTGTCGGCTCGATCCCTGCATTGCGGATCAGTGCCAGCGTGTTGCGCGACGTGCCGCAGTCGGGATTGTGATAGATGGTGATGTCCATCAGACCGCCCTTTCTAGTTTCCTGGCATCGGCGACCGCGGCTCCGCGTTCGTACCAGCCCTTGCTGCGGTTGACGATCCAGACCACCGAAAGCATGACCGGAACCTCGACCAGAACGCCGACGACGGTGGCAAGAGCCGCACCTGAGCTGAAGCCGAACAGGCTGATGGCGGCTGCCACGGCCAGTTCGAAGAAGTTCGATGCGCCGATAAGCGCTGAGGGTCCCGCGACGCAATGTTGCTCGCCCGAGAGACGGTTGAGCAAATAGGCGAGCCCCGAGTTGAAATAGACCTGGATCAGAATCGGGACTGCCAGCAGTGCGATGATCATGGGCTGGGCGATGATTTGTTCGCCCTGAAAGCCGAACAGCAGGACCAGCGTTGCCAGAAGCGCGACGAGAGACAGGGGCTGCACAATTTTCAGAAAGCCGTTGAGTGCGGCATCACCGCCCGACGCCAACAGCCGACGTCGGACCAATTGAGCGATGATGACGGGAACCACGATGTAGAGGATCACCGAGAGGATCAAAGTGTCCCATGGAACCGTGATGGCCGACAGGCCGAGCAGCAGGCCGACGATCGGCGCGAAGGCGACGACCATGATAGCATCGTTGAGCGCCACCTGGCTCAACGTGAAGTGAGGCTCGCCTTTGGTCAGGTTCGACCAGACGAACACCATGGCCGTACAGGGAGCCGCGGCAAGGATGATGAGGCCTGCGATATAGGATTCGATCTGTGCCTCTGGCAGATATGGCCGGAACAGCCAGCCGATGAACAGCCAGCCGAGCAGCGCCATCGAAAACGGCTTGATTGCCCAGTTGATGAACAGGGTCACTCCTATGCCACGCCAATGGCGGCCGACCTCGCCCAAGGCCGCGAAGTCTATCTTCAGCAGCATCGGAATAATCATCAGCCAGATCAAAGCCGCGACGGGAATGTTGACCTTGGCGATTTCCGCCGCACCGATTGCCTGGAAGACTCCGGGCATCAGATGGCCAAGCGAGATTCCGACTACAATGCACAGGGCGACCCACAGGGTCAGATAGCGTTCAAAAGTCGACATGATTTCAGGCTGCGTCCGTGTTCTTCGAAGTCGTTCCGTCCATCTGGCCGATCAGCTGCAAATGGTGATTGACGGCCATGCGGTCGATCGAGGCGAGGGGCAGGCTGAGGAACGCCATGATCCGGTTTTTCATGAAGCGGGCGGCTTGCGAGAAAGCCCGCTCATTTTCGATGTCGGTGCCCTCGACATTCGAAGGGTCTTCGATGCCCCAATGCGCGGTCATCGGCTGCCCTGGCCAGACTGGACAGGCTTCCCCCGCCGCATCGTCACAGACGGTGAAGACGAAGTCCATTTCCGGCGCACCAGGCACGGCGAACTCGTCCCAGGCTTTCGACCGGAAGCCCTCTGAGGGGTAGTCGAGCGCGGCAAGAACCTTCAGCGCGACGGGATTCACCGTGCCCTTTGGCAGACTGCCTGCCGAAAAGGCATTGAAACGCCCCGAACCTTCCTTGCGCAGGATACCTTCCGCAAGGATTGAGCGGGCGGAATTGCCCGTACACAAAAACAGTACGTTGTAGACACGGTTGTTCACTGGACAATCTCCTTCGTGTCGGGAGTGGAGCAAGAGGAAGCAAGCGCAGGCGCGCAGATCTCCGGTCTGCCGGAACAGCAATCCTCCATCAGGAACCGGATGAGCCCGCTGAGACCGTCGAATTCGGCCGAATAGACAATAGAACGGGAATCACGGCGGGCTGTGACCAACCCACCGCGTTCGAGTTCCTTGAGATGGAACGACACATTGGAGGGGGTTACGCCTGCAGCCCCGGCGACCGCGCCGGCAGCCAGGCCGCCCGGGCCCGCTTTGACCAGCAGACGGACGATCCGGAGACGGGTTTCCTGGGCCAATGCCCCGAACGCGATAAGCGCCTGTCGCTCTTGCATATTTCAACAATCCTATGAATGTTAAAATGTCTATTAGCGCAGGTGCCAGGCTTTGACAACCGAGAACGTGGACCCTTGCGCGAAAGACCTCGGCGTATTTTCGCGCACGACAATGATGTTTCTGATCTCGTTACGACGCACTTGTCCGTTTGACCCCCGCGACTGACCTTTTGACGCTAATGGGCATTGTGACCTTTCGGCCTTTCGCGGTCTGGCCAGTGACGGCAGCGCCATCGGTGTTTTGCTCACGCTGGTGCTCTTCGTCATCTCGTCCGCCAACGATGTGACCATCAGGGCTCTTGTGCGTTGACCCGATGGGCTTGTGCGAGAGCCCGCACCTTCGTGGAACTGCTGCCGGACCCAGACGGGTCGCGCCAGTCGGCGGTGTCATTCGGCTGCAGGGAAGGGGCGGCTGGCTGTCCCTGGTCGAAGTCTTCGACACCTATGCTGAGGAGCTGGTGCGCATGTGCGGCCGTTTCTATCTGGCGGGCTTTGCCGAGGACACCGCCATCCAATCGAAGCGCTCGGGGAAACTGGACTCCATGGCATGCTCGGCATGCCTGCGCTCGCCGACCAGTGTCATGCGGCCGACCGCTCTGCCGAAGTGTACGGCTCTTTTAAGCCTGTCGAGGGTGTCGACATCGCTCTGATCTCGAGCCAGCGCGCAGATCTGGTCACGGGAAAGCCGAGGTCAAGCGTCCTCCGGATGAAGCTCAGCCGGTTGAGGTGAGCCTTAGGGTAAGTGCGGTAGTTGCCCTCTGTGCGCGCTGGCACAGGCACGTGACTGCCTTAGGGGAGCGGCTTGCTATGCGGCTCCCATGGCTTGTCCGAGTTACGTGTACGTAGCCTCGTGCCGGGCTGCTCCCCACCACAAGAGAGGTGCCCAGGCGGGATGGTAGGCGGCGGCTCGCAAATCGGGTAATTCTTTAACCGAGTTTCCGGTTAGAAGACGGTGGATCTTGAAGACCTTTTCGCAGATCCGCAAGCAGGTTCGTGCTCCCGCTGAAATGGAGGGCTGCTATGCCGCAGCCATAGAAGGCTACTTCCTTGAAAGGCCACGTCCCTCTCGAAGCGATCGAGAAGCTGCTTGCCGAGCGCCCGGACATCAGCGGCCTCGCTGCACCAGGCATGCCGTAGGGATCGATTAGCATGGGGAAAGGATCCTGCGGCGACCTATCAGGTCTATACCGTTCCGCGCGATGCCTCTGAACCTGCCGTCATGTACTACGAAGCGGGAAGTAGGGGGTAAAAGACGGAGCAGGACGATGCCGCAGTTAGCGTATTCCGCCGAGGCCACGGTTCCCGTCGACGCTCCGGCCGAGGCGTTGTTCGGGTACCTGGACAACCATGGGAAGCTATCCGCACACATGGATCAGCCATCCTGGGCCATGATGGGGGCCAAGATGGAAGTCCACATGGACGCGAGCGGAACCCAATCGGTCGGCTCGACGTTCGGTTTCACGGGAAGCTTCGTGAGAATGCCGTTGGCTGTCGACGAGATCATCACTGAACGCAAACCGCCATTCCTGAAGACCTGGACGACGATCGGCGAGCCGAGGCTCTGGGTGATCGGGCGCTACAGGATGGGATTGAGGATAGCTCCCCGATCCGGGTCGTCGCTGCTGACCGTGTTCATCGGCTACGACCTGCCGCAAGGCTTCGGAACGCGCATGCTCGGCTGGCTACTGGGCGGCATCTACGCCAGATGGTGCACCCGGCGCATGGCGGGCGACGCCGCGCGGCATTTTCGCAAAAGCGACCATCGATGCCGGACGCAAGCGCCCGGCCGACAATCACGAGGAGAACAACAATGACCGGCAAGCAGCAGACGGTTCAAGGGACGCTTTCAGCCGAAGAGCTTATGGCGATCCACGCCTACTGGCGAGCCGCCAACTATCTTACAGTCGGGCAGATCTACCTCCTCGACAACCCGCTCCTGCGCGATCCTCTGAGGCTGGAACATATCAAACCCCGGCTCCTGGGTCATTGGGGGACCTCGCCGGGACTCAACTTCGTCTACGCCCATCTGAACAGGCTTATCCGGCTGCGCGACGCGAACATGATCTATGTCTGCGGACCGGGGCATGGCGGCCCCGCGATGGTCGCCAACACCTACCTCGAGGGTACCTACAGCGAGCTCATTCCCGACATTTCCCGGGACGAGGCAGGCTTGCGGAAGCTCTTCCGCCAGTTTTCGTTTCCAGGAGGCATTCCCAGCCATGCCGCGCCCGAGGTTCCGGGGTCGATCAACGAGGGTGGTGAACTCGGGTATTCCCTGTCGCACGCCTACGGTGCCGCCTTCGATAATCCTGACCTGATCGTCGCCTGCGTGATCGGCGACGGCGAGGCAGAGACCGGGCCGCTTGCCGCGGCCTGGCACTCGAACAAGTTCCTGAACCCCGCGCATGACGGTGCCGTGCTGCCCATCCTTCACCTCAACGGGTACAAGATCGCCAATCCCACCGTGCTCGACCGCATCCCGCCGGAGGAACTGCGCTCGCTCTTGATCGGCTACGGGCACGAACCGCTGTTCGTGGAAGGGGATGACCCGTCGGAGATGCACGAGCGGATGGCATCGGTGCTGGAGGAGGCTTTCGGGAAAATCCGAGAGCTCCAAGAAGACGCCCGTACAGGGAGTGGAGGGAAAAAACGCCCCCGATGGCCGATGATCGTCCTGCGGAGCCCGAAAGGCTGGACCGGGCCGAAAGAGGTCGATGGCCTGAAGACCGAAGGTTTCTGGCGTTCTCATCAAGTGCCGCTCTCGGGTCTCGCCGGGAACGCGGAGCACCTCAGGATGCTCGCGGATTGGCTTCGGAGCTATCGCCCCGAAGAACTGTTCGGCGAGGACGGCAGCCCCGTCCCGGAGGTCCTCTCCGCAACGCCAGCCGGGTCCCGGCGCATGAGCGCCAATCCCCATGCGAACGGCGGAATGCTCCGCAAGAGCCTGGACATGCCCGGGCTCGCTCCGCATGCTGTCCAGGTCAGCCGCCCCGGCGAGAGGAAGGCCGAAGCCACGAGGGTGATGGGCGGCTTCCTTCGCGAAGTGATGCGTTTGAACGAAGCCCACCGCAACTTCCGTCTCGTCGGCCCCGACGAGACAGCATCTAACAGGCTCCAGGACGTCTTCGAGGTGGCGGGGCGCGCCTGGATGGAGCAGGTCCTTCCGGAAGACACGGATCTTGGTCCCGATGGCCGGGTGTTGGAAATCCTTTCTGAACATACCTGCCAGGGCTGGCTCGAAGGATATCTGCTCACCGGACGGCACGGCCTGTTCTCCTGCTACGAGGCCTTCATCCACATCGTGGATTCAATGTTCAACCAGCATGCAAAATGGCTGGACGCGAGCCGCGACATCCCATGGCGGCGTCCCGTCTCGTCTCTCAACTACCTGCTGACGAGCCATGTGTGGCAGCAGGACCACAACGGTTTCAGCCACCAGGATCCCGGATTCGTCGATGTCGCCCTAAACAAGAAGGCCGACATCGTGCGCGTATACTTCCCGCCGGACGCGAACACGCTGCTGTGCGTCACAGACCATGTCCTCAGGACCTGGAACCGCATCAACATCATCGTGGCCGGAAAGGCACCCTCCTGGCAGTGGTTGTCCATGGACCAGGCGAGGGCGCACTGCGAGGTTGGGATCGGCATCTGGGACTGGGCTTCCAGCAAGGGACCGAGCGACCCGGACGTGGTGATGGCATGCGCCGGAGATGTCCCCACGGTAGAGACCCTCGCTGCTGTGCAGATCCTGAGGGAGCACATGCCGGATCTCAATGTAAGGGTCGTCAACGTGATCGACCTGATGACCCTGCAGCCACGGGAGGTCCATCCGCATGGCCTGTCCGACCGCGACTTCGACGGGCTGTTCACGGCCGACAAGCCCGTCATTTTCGCCTATCACGGCTACCCGTGGACGATCCACAGGCTGACATACCGAAGGAGGAACCACGCCAACTTCCACGTCCGGGGCTTCAACGAAGAAGGCACGACGACCACGCCCTTCGACATGACCGTGTTGAACGGGCTGGACCGATACCACTTGGTGCAGAGCGTGATTGAGCGCACGCCAAAGGTGGAATCAACCGGCATCCGGCTGAAACAGCTGATGGAAACCAAGCTGCTTGATCATTACGGTTACGTTCGGGCTCATGGGCAGGATTTGTCGGAAATCCGCGATTGGAAGTGGAACGCGCTGGTTTGATGACACGATGATCGCCGACACAATTCTCGTGCTGAACGCTGGCTCGTCGAGCCTCAAGTTCGGCCTGTTCGAGCTGTGCACGCAGTTGCCTGTCCTGATGCGAGGCAGCCTGACGTCACTAAATGGCAAGCCGCAGATGAGCGTCTTCGGTCCGGAAGGCAGCCAGGCACAGCACGCGGATCTGGCAGACGGTCCGATCAGCACCGAAGAAGCACTGGAGTTCGTCTTTGCCGAAGTCGAGGGGAAGGGGCTGCTTCAATCTGTCAGCGCAGTCGGCCACCGAATCGTTCATGGAGGACGCGATTTCACTGCCGCGACCATCCTCGATCCGCCAACGCTCGAGGCACTGCGAGCGTTTACCCCCGTAGCTCCGCTTCACCAGCCACACAATCTCGAAATCGTCGAACTTGCTGTCCGCTTCCTGCCCAAGGCCGTGCAGATCGGTTGCTTCGATACCGCCTTTCACGCCGAACGGCCGAGGCTGGCGATGCTTTACGCACTCCCGCGCGCGCTGACGGATTCAGGCATCATGTCCTTCGGCTTCCATGGCATATCCTACGGTCATATCGCGTCGCGGCTGCGCGAGCGTTATGGGTCGGCTGCCGGCGGGCGTGCCATCGTCGCCCATCTCGGCAGCGGAGCCAGCCTCTGCGCGATGCATGAAGGAAAGAGCGTCGCAACCACAATGGGGTTTTCGCCGCTCGACGGGTTGGTGATGGGCACGCGTTCCGGCTCGATCGACCCTGGGGTCATCCTCTATCTCTTGCAGAACCGTAAGATGCATGTCCATGAGATCTCGCGACTTCTCTATGATCGGTCGGGCCTGCTCGGTGTTTCTGGCATCAGCGATGATATGCAGACCTTGGTTGAGTCTGACGACCCGCAATCGAAAGAGGCGATCGATCTTTTTGTCTACCGTGCCGGTCGCGAGATCGGATCGTTGGCCGCCGCGCTGGGTGGATTAGACACATTGGTGTTCACCGCCGGGATCGGTGAAAATTCCCCCTTGATCCGCGACAAGATTTGCGAGGCCGCGGCCTGGCTCGGCGTGACACTTGATGCCGAGCGTAACCGACAAGGCAACGAGCGTATCAGCGCCCATGGCTCTGTGGTCGACGTTTTGGTGATCCCGACAGAGGAGGAGAGAGCCGTCGCAGAACAGGTGTCGTCTGCAATGTCGCAAGGGGCGCCAGTTCGAGACAAGTGAAGTGAAGGCAATCCGGCATAATAGCGGAGCAATGTACAAAGGGCCTGAGTTGCAGACCCACACGGTGGATGTCGGCGGAATTGCGAGTGGCACTGACCCACTTGTCGTGTCGTCGGCGACGTGCGGGACATGGTTCGGGCATGCGCAATCTGTTCTGGACTACGCTTCCATGTTCATCAACTCTGCCATGGGAGTATGTTCACGCCCCGGGAGCCGCCTTTGGCAGTCCAACATGGAGGAGACGATGGTCGATCATAGTGAAACTCCGGCTCCAGGCATTTGGGACCTAGGAGCCGTCCCCCATTCGCTGAACAGCAGTTGCTTCTGCATCAGCGTGGACCGGGACGAGCTCGCCAGGGAGTTCCAGACGAGTGCTGAAACACACACGGCGCTTTCCGCCATGGGAGACGAGCATGCGAACATGTTCGCCGCGCTTCCGGTGTTCGTTGCGCGGCAGCACTTGGACAGGATGGCAGAGATCGTCCGGGCCGCGGAGGCGGTTATATCCTCGCGCGCCTATCGCGACCTCGTGCTCGAAGATGCGCCCGCTGTCGCGCAGTTCGAGCCGCGGGCGAGAGGCGTCTTCATGAGCTTCGACTTCCATCTGTCGTCCGAGGAGCCGAAGCTCATCGAGATCAACACGAACGCAGGGGGCGCTCTCCTCAACCTCCTGCTGGCGCGGGCTCAGCGCGCCTGTTGCGAGGCCGTCGAGCCGATGATGCCCGGTGCAGCCGCCCTCGACGCGCTGGAGCATCGGTTCATGGACATGTTCCTCGCCGAATGGCGTCTCGAACGTGGCGAACTGCCGCTCCGCCGCATCGCCATCGTCGACGAGCAGCCGGAGGGTCAGTACCTCTACCCCGAGTTTCTGCTCTTCCAGCAGCTGTTCGTGCGGAACGGCATCGACGCGGTCATCGCCGACCCGTCGGCGCTGTGGGTGAGCGACGGCATGCTCCGGCACGAACGGGGTCCGGTCGATCTGCTCTACAACCGACTGACGGATTTCATGCTTGAGCGGCCGGCGCACCACGCCATACGCAAGGCGTACCTGGAAGGTTCGGTCGTGCTGACACCGCACCCGAGGGCACATGCCCTGTATGCCAACAAGAGAAATCTGGCGGTGCTCAGCGACCATGCCCGGTTGAGCGCGCTCGGGATTCCAGACGACGTTTCAACGGCACTCGTGGCTGGTGTCCCTAGCACCGAAACGGTCGAAGCATCCAAGGCTGATTCGCTGTGGTCCAGGCGGCGTAAGCTGTTCTTCAAGCCTGCGTCCGGGTTCGGAAGCAGGGCTGCCTATCGGGGAGACAAGCTGACCAGACGAGTGTGGGAGGAAATCCTCTCGGGGGACTACGTTGCCCAGGAACTTGTTACTCCCGGCGAGAGGATGATCGGAGCGCCTGAGTCCCCGACGCCGCTCAAGTTCGACGTGCGGAACTACGTCTACGGCGGAGAGGTGCAGTTCGTGACTGCACGTCTTTACCAGGGCCAGACCACCAATGCCCGTACTCCGGGAGGCGGCTTTGCGCCGGTGTTCACTACTTCAGAAAAAGATTCCGCTGGCGAGTTGAGTGACATCCTCGAACACGCGATGCCGCCCTGCGACAAAGCCACAGCATCATGCGGAGTTCCTGCCACGGAAAGGACATGACCCATGATCGCGAGGGATATGATGACACCAGCGCCGACCACGGTGTGTCCGGAGCATAGCGTGTGGCACTTGGCCCGGATCATGTTGGCCGAGCATGTAAGCGGGATTCCGGTGCTCACTGATGACGGCACGCTTGCTGGCATAGTGACGGAGGGCGATCTCCTTCGCCGAACAGAACTTGGAACCGAAGATGCCTTCCCCGAAGATTCCTCCCACGATGCCGATTCACCTGCCAGACTCTACGTGAAGAGCCGTAGCTGGAAGGTCGGCGATGTCATGACCAGGGATGTCGTCACCGTGGACGAGGACGTGTCCGTGCGCGAAATCGCTATGCTGATGAACCGACGTGGCATCAAGCGCCTTCCGGTCATGCGGAACGGGTGCCTGACCGGCATTGTCAGCCGCGCGGATCTCCTGAAGGTCATTTCGACACCCAGGCCCCGTGCGCAGATTCGGGGTGACGAGGCGCTGCGGCGTGCCATTGTCGCACGTCTGAAGGATGCCGCGTCTGTCTTATCGGCGCAGCCAACTGTCGCTGTGAAGGACGGAATAGTGAGCGTCACCGGCACTGTGCGGTCACCAGCTGAGCGCGATGTCATTCGCTCGATCGTCGAGATCGTCGCCGGCGCTGGTTTCGAAGATCATCTCAGCGGTGCATGAATTAGAAACCTGAAGATGCCCCGCCCATCCGCCAGGCTGGAAGTCCTTGTCGGCCGAAGCCGAGAATAAGATCTTGTCCACGGCGTTGGGTACTAGGTCGGTCAACCCGTGCTACGCCTTACCCCCATTCTGGTGCTTGTCGCCCTGCTCAATTCAATGTGCTATCCGTTCATTGCTTTGGGATTGACATACTCGCCTCACCTAACCTTCGCCGCCTTGCGCGCGATCGTGGCCGGCCTGTTCCTGGCCATGATCGCTATTGCCTTGCGGCGTCCGCTCCCGACGGATCTTCGTTCCTGGCTTGCCTTGGCATCCATCGGCCTTGGCGCAACCTCGTTTGCGTATTTCGGCATGTTTCACGCCGCAGAGTTCGTCGCACCCGGTCTTGCGACGGTCATCGCCAACAGTCAGCCCCTGATCACCGCGGTCCTCGCGTTCTTCTTTCTGTCCGAGCGTCTTCGAGGGCTGCAATATGCGGGATTGTGCCTGGGCTTCCTTGGTATCGCCGCGACGAGCCTTCCGCAAATCGGAGGTGGCGATCAGGCGGCATTCTCCACCGGCCTTGCTTACATTCTTCTTTCGGTGGCAGGAATCGCCATAAGCAATGTTCTGATGAAGAGCCTGGGCCGCTACGTTGATCCGCTTGTCGCTATGTCCGCGCAGTTGCTGCTGGGATCCATTCCGCTGGTCGCCCTGGCGCTGATATTCGAGGAACCCACGCGGATAGAGTGGACCCCTGAATTCGTCGTCGCGCTACTTGCGCTCGCCCTTCCTGGCACGGCATTGGCATACTGGCTTTGGTTTTGGCTCCTTGGCCGCGCCCCCCTGGGGAGGGTCAACGCATTCACTTTCCTTTCCCCCGTTTTCGCCCTCATTCTCGGCGCCACTTTCTTTGGCGAGCATATCGGCCCGATGACCCTCGTCGGCCTCATTCTGACCGCCCTCGGAGTCGTTATCGTCGAACGCGCGGCGCTCGCTACCGCCGACGGAGAACCCAGTGGCTGCTGATCCATGGTGCGATCGCCAGCGGCTGCCGTGAAGCGCGTGTTCGACGCTCCGGTGCGGTGACGGACATCGCACGGGCCAAACCGTGAGCGCCGGAGCCATAACCGACTTTCCGGTTATAGGTTTGATAGTCGCTTTCATGTCGTCCAGGTTGGACGGCAGAATTCTTCCGCTGCTTCGAGCGAAGCGGCATGGTTACTGTAGCCCCGGCAAGGCAGCAGTTAGGTCCCCTGTCGGACGAAGTGCCCGCTGCGACAGGATCAGGCTGGTGCGTCAGCCAGCCAGCCTCCCTTGAATCCGGCACGTCGGAGACCTTTCAGAACGTACGGGCAGGACCGCATCAACTCCCACAATAGACCGCTTCTTACATTTTCGATCATGAGGACGACGGGGCCTTCGTTTAGCCCGAAGTGCCATGGTGAAACCCACCAACCGAAGGCGTCGTCGGGTGATCCGGGATGAGTGGGATTGAACGCGGCCTTGAACCCGTAGGCGTTGGCAGCCTTGAGCTTTGCCTGATGAATGCAGAAGGCAATTGAGGGTAGAACGATTTCTGGAGCGAACGGCAGGGAAGCTGCAACCGCCCAGGGGGCGAGCGTGCCGTCGTCTGGGCCATGGGGCACGCCGCGCGCGACATAGTCTTCGAAGCGGCGCTCGGTCCCGTTCAGCTTAAGCGTGGAGGGGCCAGGGCCCTCGCTCGCTGTGATGCCCCAGCAATGTTCGCCGTAGCCGTCGAAACGGCATGGGTTCTCGATCGCATACCGCTGCTGGACGAGAGTGGCCCGTCGGCTGTTTTCGAAGTAGTCGATTCCTTTGCTGCGCATGAATGAATCCTGCAGGCCTCGAAGATCGATCCACACGTGAGAGAGCTGGTGGATGAACAGTGGGCCCGCATAGAGGTATTCATGGCCGTAGAAGCGCTCCCACCGGAACGTATCGGTCCAGGCTTCGTAGCTGCTTCTGGGCAGGGCATGGGTCGGCGAGCCGAGCCCTAGAACATATAGAAGCAGGGCCTCGTCGTATCCTTCCCAGCGGTGTTTCAGGAAGCCACCCTCCGGGGTCCAGCCGTGGGTAACGGTTTCTCCTCCGTTCAGTGACCAGAGCCAGTCCGCCCGGCGATAGAGCTCGACTGCCAGGGTCCGTATTTCGGCTTCCGTAGCCGGATCTTCGTTGAAGAACGCTGCCGCAGCCAACGCGCCGGCCAGAAGCAACGTGCTGTCGATCGTGGACAGTTCGCAACCCCAAGCGCGCCGGCCAGTCTGCATGTCCAGGAAGTGATAATAGAAACCTCGGTGGCCGGTCGCGTCAGGCTCCGGCCCGTGTGGGCTGTCCCGGAAGAAACGGAGCGTGGCGAGCGTGCGCTCAGCAGCAGCGCTGCGGCTCATGTAGCCGTTCTTCACGCCCACCGGATAGCATGCCAGGCCAAGTCCCGTAGCCGCGATGCTTGCGGGCCAGTTCTCCTCGGTCTTGTCGCGGACCAGACCGTTCGCCGGGTTCGCTTCCCGAACGAAGTAGTCGAAGGTCTCGCGCTGCAGTGTCGCGAGATCATCGTTTATGACAGGCGGACACACTTGGAACTCAGACCGGATGTGTTTCCGAAACGAGCCCGATTTAACAGGCTTCATTCGGATGTCGCAAGGGAAGGGACGGACTGGGCCCGTGCCGATGTGTGTGGGTTGGCGTATTGGCCGCTTGAGATTGCGGTGCCGCGTGCGCGAGTGTCCAAGTCGCCGCGGCCTCGCGCGTCAACCAAGAATCCCCACGGTCGCGGCAGCCACGGCTGCGTAGCGGACAGTCTTCGCCACCGTAACCAAGGCGAGAAAGCTCCAGAGTGGCTCGCGCAGCACTCCTGCCGCGACCGTCAGTGCGTCGCCAACGAAGGGAGCCCAGCTGAACAGGAGGCTCCACCTGCCCCAGCGGCGGTACCAGCGGCTCGCCCGTTCGAGTGCTACAGGTCCGGCCGGAAACCATTTCCTGTCACGGAGGCGATCCACGGCACGACCGAGCGCCCAGTTCACTACTGCCCCGAGGACGTTCCCGACGCTCGCCACGGCAACCAGGAGGAGCGTGGAATGCGTGTCGGCCACGAGCAAGCCGACAAGCACTGCTTCGGACTGCGCCGGAAGGATAGTCGCCGCGACGAAAGCGGCCCCAAAGAGCCCGCCGAGGCTTGCAAGGTCATTCATTGATCGCGGATCCCGTAGCGGGGCGGCCCCCGGGTAGCTTAGGTATCTATGCGGCTGCCGCAGCCGCCGTGGGGGTGGTAGCCCCCACGGGAGCCTGGAATCGCTTCAGGCGCAGGGCGTTTGCGAGCACGAAGACGCTCGACAGCGCCATCGCTCCGGCGGCCAGCATCGGCGACAACAGCGTGCCTTTGAAGGTATAGAGCGCGCCGGCGGCGACCGGGATCAGGCTGGCGTTGTAGGCGAAGGCCCAGAACAGGTTCTGCCGGATGTTCCGGATCGTCGCCTTCGACAGCGCGATCGCGTTCGCGACACCCAGGAGATCGCCCGACATCAGGACCACGTCGGCGCTCTCGATCGCCACGTCGGTCCCGGTGCCGATCGCCAGGCCCACGTCTGCTTCGGCGAGCGCGGGGGCGTCGTTGATGCCGTCTCCGACGAAGCTGACCACGCGTCCGCCGTCGCGCAGGCGCTTGACCGCGTCGACCTTGCCGTCAGGCAGGACCTCGGCGACGACCTCGTCGATGCCGAGCTCGGCCGCGATGGCTTCCGCCGTCCGGCGGTTGTCTCCTGTGATCATCGCAATCTTCAGCCCGAGCGCGTGCAGAGCGCGGATCGCCTGAGGCGTCGTCGGCTTGACCGGATCGGACACCGCGATCATGGCGGCGAGCCGGCCATCGATCGCGGCATAGAGCGGAGTCCTGGCCTTCCGGCCGAACTCGGTGGCTTGTTCGGAGAAGCTCTCCACCTCTATGCCGAGCTGCGCCATGTAGCGGTCCGCGCCGATGGCGATCTCGTGTCCGCCGGAGCGCGCCTTCACGCCGAAGCCGGGCACCGCGTCAAATCCTTCGATCGCGTGCAGTGGCAGGCCGTCCGCCTTCGCGGCGGCAACCATCGCCGCGGCAACCGGATGCTCGGAATGCACCTCGACGGAGGCCACCAGCGACAGCACCCGATCACGGTCGAAGCCTTCCGCTACTACCAGGTCGGTCAGTTCCGGGCGTCCGGCGGTTAGCGTCCCGGTCTTGTCGAGCGCCACGACATCGATGCCCTTGAGCGTCTGGAGCGCTTCGCCGTTGCGGAACAGGACGCCCAGTTCGGCGGCGCGGCCGGTGCCGACCATGATCGAGGTCGGAGTCGCGAGGCCCATGGCGCATGGGCAGGCTATGATGAGAACGGCGACCGCGTTGACCAGCGCGAAGGCGAGGGCGGGCTGCGGACCGAAGAATAGCCAGGTCAGGAAAGTCAGCGCCGCGGCGGCCATGACCGCCGGCACGAACCACGCGGTGACCTTGTCGACCATTGCCTGGATCGGCAGCTTCGAGCCCTGTGCGGCTTCGACCATCCTTATGATCTGGGCAAGGAGCGTGTCCGCGCCCACCTTGGTCGCGTGGTAGGTGAAGCTTCCCGTCTTGTTGATGGTGCCGCCGACAACTTGCGAACCCTCGCTCTTGATGACGGGAACAGGCTCACCCGAAATCATGGACTGGTCGACATAGGAGGAGCCGCCGAGAACCTCGCCGTCGACGGGAACCTTGTCGCCGGGTCGGACCTGCAGCACGTCGCCGACGCGCACTTCCTCCAGAGAAACATCGAGGAACTCGCCATTGTGCTCGACACGGGCGGTTTTTGCCTGCAGCCCGATCAGCCGCTTGATGGCCTCGCTGGTGCGGCCCTTTGCCTTTGCTTCGAGAAAGCGGCCGAGGAGAATGAGGGTGATGATCACCGCCGAAGCCTCGTAATAGACGTTGGCGGTTCCAGCAGGCAGCACCGACGGCGCGAACGTCGCGACGACGGAGTAGCCCCAGGCGGCGGTCGAGCCGAGGATGACAAGCGAGTTCATCTCGGGAGCGAGCCGCAACAGGGCAGGGATGCCCTTCCGGTAGAACCGCATGCCCGGGCCGAACTGCACGATGGTGGCCAGTACGAAGAAGGCCAGAAAGAGCGGCTGCTGACCGATGTTCATCAGAAGCCAATGATGAAAGGCGGGAATCGCGTGCGAACCCATCTCAAGCAGGAATATCGGCAGCGTCAGGATCGCCGCGACCGACACATCCCGCTTGAGCAGACGCAGTTCCTTGTCCTTGGCCTCCTGCCTCGCTTCGGAGCCGCCGACGGAGGCCGCCGCCCGGCGCGGCTCGTATCCGGCCTGCCTGATCGCCGCCTCGATGGCAGAAGGTGCGACCGCTCCCGAAATCGCTTCGATGGTGGCACGCTCGGTCGCAAGATTGACCGAGGCCTTGAGCACGCCCGGAACCGCAGCAAGCGCCTGTTCGACACGTCTGACGCAAGAGGCGCAGGTCATGCCTTCGATCTCGACCTCGGCCGCCTCCGTCGGGACGTGATATCCGGCGGAGCTGATCGCGGCGATGATCGCAGCTTGATCGACAACTCCGTCGAACGTCACGTCGGCGGATTCGGTTGCGAGATTAACAGAAGCTGCCTTCACGCCCGGCACCTTGCCGATCGCGAGTTCAACGCGGCGCACGCAAGAGGCGCAGGTCATTCCTTCGATGCCGATACTCTGCCGCACGTCGTTGTTGGTTCCTGGTCTAGGCCATCCGCTGTGAGCGTTCATTTTGAGCTGTTCCTCTATCGCTTTGGAGTATGGTCGAGTTCTAGAGGTTCCAGTGTCCGGAAGGTCAACATCTATTTTTGCCCGGATTTTGCGCGTCATAAACCAGGGTAGCCAGAGGGGGACAGCCACGCTTCCGTGACCGTGGACGAGATCCGCCCATTTCGGCCGACGGCAAGGTAAACGGTTCGCTGCAGCTGGACTCTCGTCAATGCTGGTGACCACTGGGAATGGCCGGACAGCGCCGGATGCCACCGCGCATCCTTGGGACGTTAGCGCCGGCTGGCCGAGCGCCCGGATGCGATCGGCGTAAGGGCCCGACGTGCCTGCGGCTCCCCGGGTATGGGCGCGGCTGAAGCGGATGCCGATCCTACCACGTCATCTCGTCAAGCGGGCCGGGACGACGGAAGCCGTTGCCAGCTATCGTTAAAACGCTCGGATGGTCGCGCGCGGACCTGATGACCTCCTATCTGGCCACGGCAATGAGGTGTCGCGTGGACAGGATCGTTTATCGTGTCTTCTCCTTCTCCCGCCGGCTCATTTCTGACTGGTATTGCCGCTCCCGCTCGGGCCACGTGCTCCTGATGAAGGCGAGGACGGCGCGGATTTCGTCGTCGCTCAGAACAGCGGCGAAGCCTGGCATGTCGCTTTCGTAGCCGTTGCCCACCACGACGGCGGGCCCCTCCTTTGTGATACGGAAGAGCACGCCGTCGGGATGATGCCAGGTGTGTCCGGACACGTCGTGCGGCGGGGCGGGCATCCGCCCGTGGCAAGTGGTGTCTTCCAGTCGGGCTAGCCTTCCAGCCGCGCGCTATGACACGAGGCGCAGTTCGCGGCATAAAGAAGCCGCCCCTGCGTGACCAGATCGGTTTCGCCTCCGGCGCTTGTGCCGAACAGCCAGGCCGCAGCCAGGGTGACAGCGCCGGCGGCCGCCACGCCTGCACCGAATATCCGCGTGGTGGCCTTCATCTGCGACCGGCGAAGAAGACATATTTGACCAGGGCCGCTGCCCCGAGCACGAGTACGACCACCGCGAGCAGCCAGACCAGGCCCATGCCCCACATCATGCCAGTCATTCCTTCCATCATGCCGTTGGGACCGTTCATCATGGTTCATTCCTTTCCTACCCTCGGCAAACGCCCAGGAGTGCCGAGGGCTGTTTTGAGCAAAAGTCGCATAGACCCCGCCCACGGTGCCGGACTTCGTGATCTCCAGCATCTCGAACGGTGCTTCCTTGGCCCCGCTCATGCCCGGCGAGCCCAAGGGCATGCCCGGTAGCGTCACCCCCTTGATGTCGGGCCGCTCGGTAAGCAGTTTGCGCACCGTGTTGACGGGCACATGGCCGCTGATACCCCTACCCAAGATAACTGGGGGTATCACATGAGCGACCTCATTGTTTCACGGCCCGAATTGGCTGCCAATCTCGCGGCCATGCTGGTCCCGGATCCGATCTTCGGCTCCCTGTCTGGCCTTTCCTTGCAGCACCGCGCCGGACCGGAAGAGCACCTTCCTACGCCGGGATCTCGCCCCCTTGCTTCGGCAGCGGGGCAAGACTGTCCTTTATGTGGACCTCTGGACGGACCGTTCCGTGGACCCGGCCAAACTGATTTCCGACTGCATCAAGGCCAGCATAGTGGAACATGCCGGTCCCATCCAACGATTCCGGAAAACGCTTCCGGTAGACAAGCTCGGCGCTCTGGGTTTCTCGATCAGCTTCAAGACGCCGTCGGACTTCTCGGGAACGCCGTCGGAGGCGATGCAGCTTCTGGCTGTCTCGACGGACCGGGATGTCGTGTTGATCGTCGATGAAGCGCAGCATTCGCTTGAGACGGAAGCCGGGCTGGATGCGATGTTCGCCCTGAAGGCGGCGCGGGACGCGGTTAACCAGGGACAGAGCGGCCGTCACCTCTACCTAATCATGACCGGATCGCATCGCGACAAGCTCGCGGCACTCGTCTATGATCAGAAATCGCCGTTCTTTGGCGCTCAGGTCAGGGATTTCCCGCCCCTCGGGCGTGAATATTCCATCGCCATTGCAGACCGTATCAACAGGAACCTAGCCGAACATCTGCATATTGGCGTCGACGAGATTGACAGGGCGTTCGACATCCTCGGGCGAAAACCCGAGATGCTTCTCGATTGCCTGCGCGCGCTGGTTTTGGCCGAAGGGATAGGCGCAGAAGCCTTGGCGGCTATCGTCACGCGCAAGAAGGCGGAAGTGGAGGCCGCCCGCCGGGCTGAGATCATGTCCCTCACGAAGCTGCAACAGGCGCTCCTGCGGATGCTGGCCGCAGACGGACAGGCCTTCTCGCCCTTCGCGGCCGCGTCACGCGACCGGCTGAAATCGGCCAACGGCGGCCGGGCGCCGGCGCAAGGCGCGATCCAGCAAGCGCTTGATGTCCTCCGCAGTAAGGGTTTCATCTGGCGACCGGGCTATGGCGCATATGCTTTGGAGAACGCTGAAATCGCGGGCGCGCTGATGGAGACTTGACCACATCGATCAGGGCCATTCCGGGACTTGCCTGCCAGCAGAGGTCATCAGAAGCTCGGAATGCGCAGATTATCGTCCGCTTCAGATTTTTTCAGCAAGACAAACCCCACAAGCCCCCAATGACTTATGGGGTTCAGCCAAACACTCAACTAGAAACCCACTTTTCAGTTAGGGGCTGGGGGTGTCACCCTGGATATTCAATTCCCGGATTATCGCGCTGCGGTTTTTCTTCGGCACCACCTGCGGTCGCGAAGAGATGAAGCGGCATATGCAGTTTCAGCGCAAACCGCGCAACCTACCGGTTGTCTTGAGCGTCGAAGAGATCGCCGCGCTTATGGCTGCAGTTCCCGGGCCGGGTCTGAAGTATCGCGCTGCGCTTGGCATCAGTTATGGCGCAGGATTGCGGGCTTCAGAGGTTTGCCACCTCAAGGTCATGGATATCGACAGCGAGCGCATGTTGATCCGCGTCGACGAAGGCATCTCCAACAACCGCCTGATCAGCGCCGATGCCAAGACGGTGACCTTTCGCTGGAGGGACTACCGGATTAAGAACGGCGACCGTCAAAAGTCATGCAGCTGGCCACTGACGAGTTCATCCGCCGCTTTCTGATCCATGTGCTGCCCGACGGCTTCCACCGCATCCGCCATTACGGATTTCTGGCCAGCGCAGGCCGCAAGGCCGCAATCGCAAAAATCCGCACAGTGCTCACTACGGAAACGGCCAAACAGGATGATCCGCCAAGCGCCGAGATCGTACCGCTCACGCTACGCGAGCCATGCCCAGCCTGCGGCGGTCCCATGCGCGTCATCGAGATCTTTCGACGCGGCCAGAAGCCGAGATCCCGTGCCCCACCCAGGGAGCAGGCAGCATGACGAGGCGCCCGTCACAACGGCCAAAGCTGGCCCGGAAAAACACCGCGTTCCGGGATGGCATCGGATTGCGCCACATAGCGGTGAACACCGTAAGACCGTCGAATGCGACAGCAAGGAGGCCGCCAGACCTGCTTCCGATCATGTCATCGCACGCCCTCAGATCGGCCCGTTTGCTTCTGCCGCCAGCGTCGAACTCCACAAAGGTCTTTGCGCGGAAGTCCCCCGTTAGGACGCAGATGTCGTAGACGAGATCGGCAACAAGGTCGATGCCCTGAAGAAGGGATCTGATGCTTTCGCAGAGATGCGACGCCTGGCGATGCGCTTCAACGGCATCCTTCACGGCAAGAGATCGGCACCAATGGATACGTGGATCGACGATGCGATCGACTCCGAACTCATTCCGATCATGCGGTTCGCCTGCGTCCTGCGCAGGGACATCCATGCCGTCAACAACGCCGTTGAGCTGCCCTGGAGTAAAACGGACAGGCCGAAGGCCAGAACAACTGCCTCAAGACCCTCAAACGCGCAATGTACGGGTACGAATTTTGGCGTAGCCGAAGGGGCGGCGAGAGGCTTATAGAACACGCCCGGTCTAGTACGCTAGACTGCGAAACACCTGCGGCAGGCTGAAGCGCCTGCAATCCAATCGGGGTCACGCTAAGTTCGTGGTGGCACGACTTCTCAAGTCGATGCCGACATTGGCTTCGTCTGCTGCCAAGTGTCTTCCGCCTTGCCGCCAACCATCGGATAAAACGCGCGTATAGCCGATGGGGATCGCGACAACGCGCAGCCTGTCCCAAACGCGGACCACCCCCGGCGAATTCTCTGCCGCTACGCGTACCGCATCGCGCACGTGGGCGTCCGTCACGGTACCGTTGAGTTCGACCACGCCTCCGTGCACAATCACGTCGAGGGTTCCCGTCGGCGCCCAGAGCTTGCTCGCGATTTCGTCAAGGATGTGCCGACGAATGGCGAGGTCGTCGACGACTTCGGCTGGAACGTCGCCCATGCGTCGCGACAGGGCCAGAACGAGATTCGCGCGGCTGATTAGGCCGACAACTGTGCCGTCGCGCACGACCGGAAGGCGCTTGATGCGGCGGCGTTCGAGAAGATCGGCAACCTCGTCGAGCTCGGCATCGGGACCGATGCTGGCGACGTCGTTTGTCATGACGTCCTCGATCTTGCGGCCGTGCTGGCGTGCGTAGTCCTGAGCCAGCTCCTCGGTCGCCGTCCACATTTCGAGCCATCGCGGCCTGCGCCGCTCTGTGCCGATCTCGGGCCTGTGCAGGAGATCGCCTTCGGTGACGATCCCGACAAGTTTGCCTGCTCCGTCGACAACCGGAAGGCCACTTATGCCGTGCTCGATCATCATGCGCGCCGCATGTTCGATCGTCGCATCAGGACGAACAGTCACCGCCCCGACGGTCATGATGTCGCCAGCTTTCATGTTCGCATCCCTTCTTCATGCGGCAGCGCGACCTCGGCGGCGGCCACCTGCCGCTTCACGGCGATGAAACTGTCGGGACTTACCGATATGGAATCGATGCCGCACTCGACGAGGAAGGCGGCGAACTCCGGATGATCGCTGGGCGCCTGTCCGCAGAGGCCGATCTTGGCCCCGGCCGCGCGTGCTTCGCGGATGACGTTTGCGATCATCCACTTCACTGCGGCGTCCTGTTCGTCGAAGAGTTCGGCCAACTCGCCGGAGTCCCGGTCCACGCCAAGCGTGAGCTGCGTCAGGTCGTTGGAACCTATAGAGAAGCCGTCGAAGCGTTTCGCGAACTCCGCCGCCAGAACAACGTTCGACGGAATCTCGCACATGACGAAGACCTGCAAGCCGTTTTCGCCGCGCCGCAGCCCGTCGCCGGTCATCTCGTTCAGCACAAGGTCGGCTTCGCGCGTGGAACGACAGAAGGGGATCATGACGATCACGTTGGTAAAGCCCATCTCGTCGCGTAGCCGGCGGATGGCTTGGCACTCGAGGGCAAAGCCCTCGCGGTAGCGGGGCGAGTAGTAGCGGGCGGCGCCCCTGAAGCCGATCATCGGGTTCGCCTCCTGCGGCTCGAACTCCGAACCTCCGATCAACCCGGCATATTCGTTGGTCTTGAAGTCGCTCATGCGTACAATGACCGGCTTCGGCCAAGCTGCCGCGGCAATCCGGCCAAGCCCGCGCGAAAGCCGGTCGACGAAATATTCGGTCTTGTCGGCGTAGCCCTGTGTGATCTCCGCGATTGTCCGTTTCGCGACTTAATCGGGGCGGCCCGGGCCACTCTTCGAGATTGGTAAATCATTTTACAAACCCGACTTTCTCCCAACCCCTGATTCCAATGGGATCATGACGGTTTCCGTTGTCGTATCTTGGCCTTTGCCAATCGCCCATTGGAGAAGCGGGACCACATAACCGGAAAGCCACGGGACCAGATCTGGGTTCCACTGGGCCTGCCCGCCCAGGTCCCACAAAAGATCGGCAAGCTGCCGCCATTTACTGCCTTCGGGGAATTTCATGACGTGCGGCGCGGTCGAATTCAGCACGTTCGGCTCGATAAAGAGGGCGATGTTCTCAAGCTCGGTACGCGCGAAGCGAGCAGGGACCTCGATTTTCTTGGCAAGCGCTCCCTTCAATACCCGCTTCCCCTCGTCCGCCGGCTTCAAGGCCTCTTCGATGTCGTGGATCATCGCAGTTAACCTGTCGGCGAATTGGCTAATCCCGAAGGTTGCTTTCGCCCGAGCCAAGTTCCGAAGCCCGGCAACGCCACCCATATTGGCGAGGTCAGCAGCCGTTTTCGGGGTGGCGCCACCCACGCCGGCAATTGCCTTGACCTGCTTGACTGTCAGCCGCCGTCCATCTTCGAATGCCGCAAGAACCGTTTCAACACAATCCAGGTTGGCGGCGAGTACGCCCATCGTGGTCGGGGCAACACGGGCTTCCACCAGGCGTTCCTTGTGGTTGTGCAGCCTTCTCGCGATATTGATCAGGGTCGAGGCATGCTGGCGGGTGATCTCGCATGCGGACGATACCCACTTGCCGAACGTGCGATCCTCGATCAGGCCGGCTGCGATGTGCAATTGTTCTCCGACCGCAAAGGTCTGTTCGGTCGTGCGGCGACCGATCGTTGCAATCGCTGATGCGCAGTTCTCAAGGGTCTTCAGCTTGGCGGGTTCTAATCCGAGGTTGGCATAGTCGGATGGCGTCCATCCTTTACCCGCCGGAGATGCATTCTTCTTCGACTTTTTGGCGGCCTTGGTGGCGCGTTTTTCATTTGGCTGCATCGCCGGCTTCGCTGCCTGGCGGTCCTGCTTGTCTTCCATTCCCGTGGTCCTTCTCGCTCATTGAAGGACGGAGGGCCTAGCCGGCACCAGGAGCGACGTCAAACAAGCGCTGATCCGGTTACAGACAGGATGACGAAAGGATTCGACCGTCGATATGTTGGGTTGGACCAAACCCTTGCATTGCAAGGGCACGACTGGATTCGTCTTTCGCAATCCGCAAGCATTCGAAGAGGAGAATGCGCTACCTCTTCCCTTGGGTTGTTTGCGTCAGCATGTCGCAAATTATCGGTTCGAAACCAGGATGGTGATCGAAGTTCAAGCCAATGAACGGCGGAAGATTGATTCGAAGCAAACCCTCACAAACGGAGAAGCGCACGACTGCAAAGCGCCCCGAACGGGGACATTCAGGCAAACTTTGCCTTCACCGGAAGCAGACGTTGCGGCGAGACCTCGAACGGTCGCTTTGCTCCACGAATTTACCGTAGGGGCTCACATGAGGGGTTTGGCGTCAAGACATCGGATGCATCCTCCCCGTGTGCTGTCGGATTCA
>NZ_JBLLVA010000050.1:0-17522 GCF_047739745.1 Borborobacter xinjiangensis
CTCGGCGACCATAACCGCCGGAACTCTAACTTATCCGGTGGACCTCCCTAATGGGGCAGGCCATACCCGGGGCGTCGACAAACAGGTGTGATCACGTTTTGAAAGTGCCGCGAGGATGACAGTTTGGTCCGATGCCCGAAGCGATAAAGCAATTGGAACAATATGGGATGCGGCGCCTAGAACTCGTTATTGCCTGTTGGCGAACTTAGGTCGACTGCAAGGCCGATCATGGTAACGGCTGCATAATTGCTCGTCACGCCATTGGCGCCGTCCGTTTCTCCACGGGCGGCGATATGATGCGTTGCCAGCGCCTAACAGACATGGAAACGCCGGGCCAGTACCAGACGTTCAAGCAGTTCGAAAAGGATCTGGCAAAGTGCGCCAACGCCACCCAACACGAGGATGCCGACCACCATGCGGTCGGTCTGCAGCGCGAAACGCGAGTCCATTATGACCTGCCCGAGCCCGGAATTGGCACCGATCAGTTCAGCGGAGACCAGAGCGACGAAGGCAAAGCCTACCGCGTTCCGCAACCCTATGAGCGCGTAGGGCACGACCGAGGGTAGCACGACGCGATAGAGGCGCTCAAATGGCCCCAGGCCGATGATCTCGGCGGTTCGCAAGCGGATGACCGGAACCTCCCTGGCTCCGACCAGCGTGCTGATCGTGACCACCACCCAAACGACATAGGCGATGACCAGCCATTTCGACATCTCGCCGATACCGAACCACATGATCACGATCGGTACGAGCGCAATCGGAGGGATGCCCTTTGCGATGTCGAAAATCATGCTGAATGACTCGCGGATGATAGTGATACGACCGAGGATGATGCCGGTGACAACACCGGCCATGCCGCCCAGCAAATAACCGACGAATACGCGACCGAGGCTCGTAACGGTGGCCTTAATAATCTCGCCTGACGACAGCATGCCGCGTAGCGCCCCAAGCACCCGCAACGGACTCGGAACGAGCTCAGGACGTGCGATCGATGCAGCGACAATCGCCCATAAGACGACGAAGCCAGCCAACGAAAGCGCCGACAAGAACATCATGCGAAAACCGGACATCACTTGATCCTCCGCTTAGCTGAATAGCGCGGCAATAATGTCTCGACCGTGAATTCGAACGCACGGTCAAGCAGCAGCGACAGCATGCCCAGCCCGATGATGCTAGCCATAAGGGCGGCGGTGTCGAATTGCGAACGGGCCTGCATGAGGCGGTATCCGACACCGCTTTCTGCACCCAGCATTTCAGCTGCCACCACAACCATGACACCGAGCCCGATCGCAGTGCGGATGCCGATGATGATGGCAGGGATGCATGACGGCAGTACAATCTTGAGCAACGCCGCTGGCCCGCGGACGCCGAGGCATTCGCCTGCACGCAGCTTGATGCGGCTCACTTCGCGCACGCCGGCGCGAGTGCTGACCAACACGGTCAGTGTGACCGCGTAGATGAGAAGCGCGATGCGCGACTGTTCTGTCACTCCCAGCCACAACAGACTGAACGGCACGAGCGCTATTGCCGGAATAGCGTTGAACATACGGATGAACGGTTGCACAATCGCATTGGCGATCGGCCACCAGCCGATAGCCACGCCGATCAGGATACCAGCGGGCACCCCGATTAGCAGAGCAACCAGTAGACGCCAGAGGCTTGCACCGACATCGTGCAACATGCTGCCGCTTGCGATCATAGCATAAGCGGTGGCGCCGACGATCCTGGGCGACGGAAAAAGCATGTCGAAGGCTATTGCGTTAGCTACCAGTTGCCAAACCCCGATGACGATGACGATGCCTAGCACCCCGTGGAGCACCCGGGCCATCTTAGTGGTCCTCGTCGATGTCGAGAGCTCGCTCAAGCCGCGATTTCATGGCGACGTATTCGGGCGTGGCGGGATCCTGCGGGATCTGGTTATGTCGGATCCATTCCTTCACGCGCGCGCTAGGACCTGTCGACAGCACCACGATCTCGGTCGCCAGGATCATAGCTTCCTCGATGTCATGGGTGACGAAGAAAATAGTCTTCCCTGTCGCCTCCCAAAGCGACTTAAGATCAATCTGGAGTTTTTTGCGCGTGATGGCGTCGAGCGCGCCAAACGGCTCATCCATCAAAAGCATGTCCGGTTCCATGGCGAGGCCGCGCGCGATCTGCACGCGCTGTTTCATGCCACCAGACAGTTCTGAAGGAAATTTTTTGGCGTGATTGGTAAGGTTCACCATCTCCAAGACGCGGTCGACACGCCGCCGCCGGTCGGCGCGGGGGAGCCGGGAGATGCCGAACTCAACATTCTCTCGGACACTCAACCAAGGAAATAGCGCGTTACTCACGTCCTGGAACACGACCACGCGATCGGGGCCAGCTGAACGGATCTCGTCTATATCGAGACGAATTGCCCCCGATGTCGGGCGTTCGAAGCCGGCGATGAGGTCGAGTAGGGTGCTCTTGCCGGACCCGCTAGGGCCGAGGACGCAGATGAACGAACCCCTGTCGAATTCCAGATCTATCTGGTCGAGGATCGCGTAGTTACCGAACGATTTCGAGACGTTCGAAATTCTGAAATTAGTCCACAGTTTGGCTAGCATATTATTCCCCTTTTCGTATGCCTAGTCGGCACCCCGCGCGGACGCCGTCGCTTCCCCCGCATGCTTGATCTGCTTTGCCTGCCACCCCTATAAGCTAGTCGGCATCGCCTGCGACGGCCTCAAAGGCTCCAGCGCCGTCGCAGCAGATCCAGTCATTAGCGAGGTCATGCGCCCCTATTGAACTAGGCTGGCGTCCACCGCCTTCAATGCGGTCCAATCGTATGCATTTTTCCAGTCTATCGGCCCGGCGATCAGCTTCTGACTTTCCAGGAACTTGCCAACGGACTGCATTCCGTCCAAGAAAACCTTGCTGACATGCATGTCCCATTTATTGGTCTCAAGCACGCTCTTGACGTCGGCAGGCGGCGCCTGGAGATAGTTCGCCAAATCGGTGGCAGTGGCTTCGGCGTCACCCTTCTCAAGATTCTTGGTGGCCTTGAGCAGAGCGCGTACCACCTTTTCCACCGTCTCGGGGTGCTTCTCCAGCAGTTCGCGTTTGGCTATAATACCAGAATAGATGTCAAAGCCAACCTGGCCGTTCCAGGCGGCCGGTACCATCTCCCCCCTGCTCAGTTGTTCCATCTTCTGATCGAAGGGCTTCCATGAGGAAACGGCGTAGATGTCGCCTTGAACAAGCGCGGAGATCTGGTCGAAGGGGGCGAGGTTGACGCGCTCAACATCGTTCAGCGTCAGTCCCTTGCTATCCAAGAACCTGCTGAGCATGTACTCCCCAGCCGATTTTGCGACGAGGCCGAACTTTTTGCCTTTGATGTCGGAGGCCTCCATCTTGCCTTTCGGTCCTACGACAACCATGAAGTGCGAGCTCTGCGAGAACTGCGCGACCATGACGACGTCGCCGCCAGCGAGAAGATAAGATAGAGGCACATCGGCTGCCACCAGGAAATCGGCGGCGCCGGAACGGAAGCTCTCAATAGCTTCCGCGCCGGAAGGAAACTGCCTCACCACTGCCTCCAAGCCTTCTTCTTTGAAGTAACCCTGCTGGTCGGCTACGAAAACCGGGGCAAAGGTGGGGCTGGGGCCCGCGAATATGCGGACGGGCTCGGCCGACGCCACGGTGGATGCAATTGCGGCGCCGAAAAACAGCGTCGTAAAAAATGCCCTTAAATTCATCGATACCTCCCATTGTTGTTAAACGACTGCCGACGCCACTTGGCGCGACTTCACCACTTTATGCCCCCTAGTCTCCAGTTCTTCTCGCGTCTTTCTGGCGAGTTCGATGCCGTTGGCCATATCGCCATGCATGCAGATGGTTTGCGTGGGCAAGACAATCCACGACCCGTCGAGCGCATGACGACCGCCTTTTTCCACAAGCGAAACTGCGTTTCGTGCGACTTCGACGGGGTCCCTCGCTTCGCGTTTCTTGTCTAAGTCTAGAGAGCCATCGGAGTTGTACTCCAGGTCGACATAGCCCTCGTTGATCATGGTGATGCCGAAACGCCGACATTCCGCATCCACTACGGACCCAACGAGAAAAAGAAGCAGGCGGTCGTCGACCGCCTTCAGCGCACGGACGACACCACGAGCAACCGCAGCATCGACAGCAGCGGTTAGGTACAGTTCGCCGTGCGGCTTGACGTGATTGAGCGGCACGTTCTCCGCCTTACAGAATGCCTTGACGGCACCGATCTGATAGACAGTTATCTCGAAGACTTCCTGCTCGCTCAACCCCATCTTGCGGCGGCCAAACCCTGCCAAGTCCGGATAGGCGACATGGGCGCCTATCTCGACCCCATGGTCCCTTGCGAGCTTCACCGTTGAATGGATGGTGCCCGGATCTGCGGCATGATAGCCACAGGCAATATTGGCTGAGAGAACGTGCTTGATCAATTCTTCATCGTTGCCCAATCTATAGCGGCCGTAAGACTCTCCCATATCTGCGTTCAGATTAACCAAAGCCATGACCCGACACCTTTCAATATTGTTTTCTGTACTTGTCGAAATTCCAATTTAATTTATGATGTCTCGTTGCGCGCTATTTCGCTTCGTAAAGCGGCGCATTCTCTCAGTACTCGAGTTTGATCAGCACGAGGCTGATTGCCGCGATAAATAGGGAGGCCGAAAACGCCAGCACGAGCGGACGCCATCCATGCCGACGGATTTCAGCGATGTTGGTATTGAGCCCCATGGCGGCCAAGCCAACGCAAAGCAGGCATGTGGTGAGCGTCTGCAGGAGAACCTTGACCTCGACGGGTATTGTTACCACGCTATTCAGACCGACCACACCGATGAAGGCGAAAACGAACCAAGGCAAAGGCGGGCGCTTAGCGTCCACGCCATCCGTACGACGATGCGCGAGCGCGCCGAGCGCAAGGACCATAGGCGCCAACATGGCGATACGCGCCAGCTTGACCACCGTGCCTATCTCGCCCGCCTGGGTGCCGCCCTGGAAGCTTGCGCCGACCACTTGCGCCACCTCATGTATGGAAGCGCCAGCCCAAAGACCGAATGCGTGCTGGTCAAGACCGAGACTGCCCATTAGTAGCGGATAGCAAAGCATCGCGATCGTGCCGAACAGAGTGATGCAGGCAATTGCGTATGCCACGTGCTCGTCGCGCGCATTCGTCACGGCATTGGTGGCGACGATTGCCGATGCACCGCAGATCGACGTTCCCGCGGCGATCAATTCTGTCAACTTGCGATCGACACCCATCCAGCGGCCGACAAGGGTCGTGAAGACGAACGTTGCAAGTAGCGCAGTTGCGGCGACTGCGATGCCCGGCACACCAATCGACAGAACCTGCGCCGCCGTAAGTTGAAAGCCGAGAACGACGATGGCGGCTCGCAGCAGCGTCTTTTGTGAAAAAGCGATGCCTGCCTTGGCGTTTGCCGCGACGCCGACCGTATTGGAGAATACCATTCCGACGAGGACCGCCAGGATCATGGGGCTAAAAAGCGTCATCCACGGAAGCTGCCGGAGGGAGAAACCCGCGCCTGCGATCGTGCAGGCGAGAACAATCCCGGCCCGGATCATGCCTCGCGTTTCGTTGCCCTCTTTCCCGGGCAGCGGTGGAAGAGACAAGCGGGCTTCGGCAATTTCGGCGGACAATCTGTTTCTCCAGATGAGATTTTGTTTCTCTAGATGATAAATTGAAGAAACCACGTTTCTGAATGCTGCTCCAACATATTTTTTGCGTCAAATTAATCGGAAAAATAGATTGATTGTGGCGAAATGATCACGGACGGCGACGCAATGTCCATCAACGTACGTTTATGCCCTCTCGTAAGAGGCAACGTCCTTAGTGAACTCTTCCCAAATAGGAGAATCTGACCAATCGGCTCATAACCCAGCAAGCGTCAGCCCTGGCCTGCAGTAGTGCAAACCGTTCGACGAAACCGTCTCACGTCCCCGTACGGCATCTTGGGAACGCGTCCGCAAATGCAGAGCAACTCAGGCCCCTGACACCAGGACAGGAATAGCCAACGCCGCGTTCGCCTCGTCAAGGATCGAGAAACTGTATCGCCCACCGGCGTCGACATCGACCGAGTAGCTCAGGCGGTCGTGGATGTGGTTCTCCTTGTCGAACGTGACGATCCGTGGCTTCAGGGAAGTGATTTGCGCTTCGTCCAGGTAGATGGAGTTGCAGACGATGATCTGGTCGCCGGGCTGGCAGGTGCGAGCGGCCGCTCCGTTGAGGATGCAGCATCGCGAGCCACGCTCGCCGAGAATGACATAGGTCGAAATCCGCGCCCCGGAATTCTTGTTCCATATCTCCACGAATTCCATCGGCAGGATCCCGGCTGCCTCGCAGTGGTCAGGGTCGAGCGTTATCGAACCATGGTAGTTGAGGTTCGCTTCGGTGACGTGGATGCCGTGCAGCTTGCCGGCGACCATTTTTCGCATTGGTCTGTTGCCCTATCCATCATTGCATGACCAGTCCTGCCCGCAGCTGGTTGCCCGGCTAAATTCCGACGACGAGCGCACCGCCGCTGAGACCCGCGCCTGCCGCCGCCAGCAGGATTTTCGCGCCCTGCCGAAACGGCTCCGATTGATTGGCCAGCGACAGGGAGAGCGGGATCGTCGCCGCGGAAGAGTTGCCGTAGTCGGCGATCGTCTTGACGATTGCTTGATCCGCTATGCCGAGGTTCCTCCCGACCGCATCGAAAATGCGGGCATTGGCCTGATGCGGCACGAACCTGCCGACATCCTGTGGTCGCACACCGGCAGCGGCGAGCGCGCTTGTCGAGCAATCGGTCATCATCTCGACAGCCTTGGCGAACACTTCGCGGCCGTCGGTCATCGTCATTCGGGTTTGCCCGAGATCCAGGCCACTTTGGAACGGGATGTTGCTTCCGCCCGCCGGGATCTGGATCAGCCCGTAGCGCGAGCCGTCCGAATCCACCGAGGCGCCGAGAATGCCCTGATCCGGGTCCTCGCACGGACCGATCACCAGGGCGCCGGCGGCATCGGCAAACAGCACGGCACTGGCGCGTTCAGCCGGATTGATACGGCGGCTGAGGATATTGGCGGCAATGACGAGGGCCGATTTGCCGTGCAGGCGGGTAAATCCGTCCGCGAACATCAGCGCATAGATGAAGCCGGCGCAAGCGCCGGTCAGATCGACCGCACCGGCGCGGCTCAGTCCCAGCTGATGCGCGACCAGCGGCGCGCTGGGCGGCAGAAGGTGGTCGGGCGTCGAGGTTGCGAGCAACAGCAAACCGATGTCGCCGCGGTCAATACCGGCGTTCGCCAATGCCATGTCGCCGGCCTGCGTGGCAAGACCAGACAGCGTGTCGGAATCCGTTGCCCAGAAGCGCGAACGGATTCCGGTGCGCCGTTCGATCCAGCCAGGTTCGAGCCCGAGATTGCTCTCGATCTCGGTATTCACCACTTTGCGCCCAGGCGCATGATGGCCGAACCCGAGAATGCGCGACGACCTGCTCATGGCCTCGAGCCGAAACGTGCGCCGGCCTCCTCGATGGCGTCATAGAGCCCGTCCAATTCGCCGCCAGTGATGCAATAGGGCGGCATAAGATAAAGGACATTGCCGAGCGGACGGATAAGCAGCCCCCGGTCGAGGAAGAACGCGCGCAGCTTCGGTCCGATCTCGGCGAGATAACCTGCGGAATCGGCTCGAAGGTCGAGCGCTGCGATCGTTCCCATCGACCGGCAGTCGGTGAAGTACGGATTGTCGCGAAAGCGTTGCAGTCCAGCGACCTGCATCCCACTCAAGGTCGCGATCCGCTCGGCCACCGGCTCGTCCTGCCAGATCTCGACATTGGCGAGTGCGGCCGCGCAGGCAATCGGATTGGCGGTGTAGGAGCTCGAATGAAAGAAGGTCTTCTTCCGATCCTCGGAATAGTGAGCCTGGAAGATGGCATCGGTGGCAAGCGTGGCCGCCAGCGGGATGGCACCACCGGTCAAGCCCTTCGAGGTGCACAAGATGTCCGGCGAGACGGACGCCTGCTCGCAGGCGAACATGGTTCCGGTGCGCCCCCAGCCGGTCATCACTTCGTCGGCGATCAGCAGCGTGCCGGAGGCTTCAGCGATCCTCTTCAACTCGGTCAGAATCGAGGCCGGATACATCAGCATGCCGCCGGCACCAAGCACGAGCGGCTCGACGATCAGCGCGGCGACGCGCCGGTCGCGGGCAACTGCCTCGAAACGATCCAGCGTCTCCTGCTCGCGCCCTGCTGCCGGGAAGGGAATGGTGTCGACCTCGAACAGCAAGGGTTCGTAGGCGGCGTTGAACACGCTGCGGGCGCCGACGCTCATCGTGCCGATGGTGTCGCCATGGTAGCTGTGCTCCATGACGGCGATGCGCGAACGCGGCGCGCCGATGTTGCGGAAATAGCCGAGCGCCATCTTCAGCGCGACTTCGACTGAGGTCGAGCCGCTGTCGGAATAGAACACCCAGTCGAGTCCGGAGGGAGCGAGACCGACAAGCGCCCTGGCCAACTGTTCGGCCGGCTCGTGCGTGAAGCCTGCGAAGATGATCTGGTCGAGGCTCGACGCTGTCGCCTCGATAGCCTTCATGATGCGGGGATGGCGGTGGCCATGCGTAACGACCCACCAGGAGGAAATGGCGTCCAGGATGCGCGTGCCGTCGGCCTTGTGGAGATAGGCGCCTTCCGTCAGCACGATTTCAGGGATCACCGGCTCGAGCGCGTGCTGGGTGAAGGGGTGCCAGACATGCGAGCCCATCAGCGGTATCCTTCGGCAATCATCGAGAGGTCAAAACTCACGCTCATGGCATGGCTGAGCGTCTCGGGCGTCAGTGGATCGAGGTGAGGCAGCCTTCCCAACACCGCAACATCGCCGAATTCAGCGATCGTCCTTTGGCTGTCGGCCGCTTCGTCGCCGATGAAGGCAACTCCGAGTAGCGGAATGGATCGCGTTCGCAGTGCCTCGATCGACAGCAGCGTGTGGTTAATGGTGCCGAGCGCGGTGCGGGCGCACAGTATGACCGGCAGCTGCCACTGCTCGAATATGTCGATGAACCTTGTGCGCCGATTGAGCGGCACCATCAGACCGCCGGCACCCTCGATGACGAGCGGACCCGGCACGACCGGAAGGGAGAGAGCTGCCGCTTCGATCGCGACGCCGTCGATTTCGGCCGAACGATGCGGCGACAGCGGACTCTTCAAGCGGTAGACTTCCGGCAGTACGCGCCCCGGCGGCAGGTCGGCAAGCCGCGCAACGACCTCGCTGTCGGTTTCGTCGTCGAGGCCCGATTGCACCGGCTTCCAGTAGAATCCGTCGAGCAGCCCGGCTAGTCCGGCTGAAAACACGGTCTTGCCAATTCCGGTGTCGGTTCCGGTGATGACGACGCATCTGGTCATGCCGAGCCCAGCACCTCGGCGAGTGCCTCGACCATCGCCGAAATGTCGGCTTCGCCGACATTGAGCGTCAATGAAATGCGCAGACGCGACGTGCCCTCGGGCACAGTCGGCGGACGAATGCCGCGTATGTCGAAGCCGCGCGCCTGCAGTGCCGCCGCCACCGCCATGGTGCGCCTGACGTCGCCGATCACAACTGGCTGGATCTGCGAGCCGCTCGGTATCACGCCGCAGCGCTCGGTCAATTGACGGCCCGCGAAGACGATGCGCTCATGCAGCTGAACACGGCGCATGGTCTCGTCAGACAGCATGGCGAGCGCTTCGCGTGCCGCGACCGCCATCAGCGGCGATGGCGCGGTGGCGTATATGAATGGCCGGCAACGGTTGACGAGATAATCGCACAGCGTTCCCGGTCCGGTGACCAGTGCGCCGGACGCACCGAGCGCCTTGCCGCAGGTATGAAGTGCAATGATGTTGTCGCGGCCCTCGAACGCGGCGGCCAGCCCCCGGCCGTCCGGTCCCCAGACACCGGTGGCATGCGCCTCGTCGACGACGAGGAACGCCTCGTGCCGGGCGGCAAGCGCGACCAGGCTGTCCATCGGCGCGCGGTCGCCATCCATGCTGTAGAGGCTTTCGACCGCGATCCAGACGCGCCCCGTGCCGCCGCCGGCACGCCAGCTTGTGATCGCATCCTCGACGGCATTGATGTCGCTGTGGGCGGCCAGCACGAACTGGGCGCGGCCGGCCTGGGCGCCCTCATGCATGCTGGCATGAGCAAGCTCGTCGAGGACCAGCAGGTCGCCCTTCTGCGGCAAGGCGGTTAGGAGTGCGAAGTTGGCGATGTAGCCGCTGCCGAAGAACAGCGCGCGCTCGGTCCCGAAGAATGCCGCTGCGTCTGCCTCCAATTCCTCGTGCTCCGGCGCGTTGCCACGCAACAGCCGCGACCCAGTGGCGCCAACCGGCGTGCCCCGCGCTATCGCCGCCGCAACCGCATCGCCAAGTCTCCTGGAGGCGGCAAGCCCGAGATAGTCGTTCGACGAGAAGTCGAGCCCGGTGCGCGGCGACAGCGTCCGCAGCCGGTCTTTGCGCGCCAGCCCCTGCAAGGTCGCATCATAGCGGGCAAGCGGTGCCCCGTTCATTGCGCCTCGAGGTCCATCGGCTCGATGCCGAGGCGCCGGAACAGAAGGGTATCCTTGTCCTCGCCGGGATTGTCCGCCGTCAGCAGCGTGTCGCCTACGAAGATCGAGTTGGCACCCGCAAAGAAGCACAGCGCCTGCATCTCGTCGGTCATAGCGGTGCGGCCGGCCGAAAGACGCACATGCGATTTCGGCATCATGATGCGTGCCAGGGCGATCACGCGCACGAATTCGATCGGCTCGATGGGCTTGGCTTCGGCAAGCGGGGTGCCGGCGATCGGGATCAGCATGTTGATCGGAACGCTTTGCGGATGCTCCGGCAGATTGGCCAGCGTCACCAGCATGTCGATCCGGTCCACCGGCTCTTCGCCCATGCCGACAATGCCGCCGCAGCAGACCTTGATGCCGGATTGGCGAACCTGCTCGAGCGTATCGAGCCGGTCGGCAAAGCTGCGCGTGCTGATGATCTCGTTGTAGTAGCGCTCCGACGTATCGATGTTGTGGTTGTAATAGTCGAGACCCGCCTCTTTGAGACGAGCGGTCTGCTCACTATCGAGCATACCGAGCGTCATGCAGGTCTCCATGCCGAGCGCCTTGACGCCTTCGACCATCGCCACCACCGCATCCATGTCGCGCGCCTTGGGGTTTCGCCAGGCCGCACCCATGCAATAGCGGGTGGCGCCGGCGTCGCGCGCCTTGGTCGCCTCGGCGATGACGCGCCTGACCTCCATCAGTTTCGACGCCTTCAATCCGATCTCGTGATGCGCCGACTGGCTGCAATAGCCGCAATCCTCCGGGCAGCCGCCTGTCTTGATGCTGAGAAGCCGGCTGAGCTGGATCTTGTTGGGATCGAAATTCTTGCGGTGCACGGTCTGCGCTTGAAACAGCAGGTCATTGAAAGGAGCGTCATACAGCGCCCCAGCTTTCTCCACGGTCCACGCCTTAGCATCAGAGGGTTGAGCCAGTGGCGTTGTCTTCGTCGAACCGCTTGCGTTCATGTCCATGCTGTTCCTTGGGTTCTGGCTTTGCGGATCTTTGCTGTCTGATTGACGACGATAGGAAGGACCTTTGACCCGCTCCCGTTCGTTCCTCAGGCGATCATGAGCCCCGATAGTCGAGGCCAATATCCAGGATCGGCGCGCTGTGGGTCAGTCGGCCGATGGAAATAAGGTCAACGCCTGTCGCGGCGATCGCTCGTGCGGTATCAGATGTAATCCTGCCAGAAGCCTCGGTGATAGCGCGACCGCCAACGATCACGATAGCGCGACGGAGATGGTCGAGGGACATGTTGTCGAGCAGGACCGCATCGGGAGCGAAACCAAGCACCTCCTCCAACTGGGCCAGCGTATCGACCTCGACTTCAATCTTGACGAGATGACCGGCCCTCCTTCGTGCCCGCTCAAGTGCGGGGCGAACGCCACCGGCGATGGCGATGTGGTTGTCCTTGATCAGGATTGCGTCGTCGAGCCCGAAGCGATGATTTGATCCGCCACCTGCGCGCACGGCGTACTTTTCGACTGCCCGCAATCCGGGCGTCGTCTTGCGCGTACAGACGATCTTTGCACCATGTCCGCGAACCGCAGCGACGACCGATGCCGTTGCCGTCGCGATGCCGCTCAGATGGCACAGAAAATTGAGTGCCGTTCGTTCGGCTGTGAGAATGGCCCGGGCCGGGCCAACCACGGATGCAATGACCTCTCCACGCGTAACATTGTTGCCGTCTGGCTGCTCCACCGAGAATTCGACGTCAGGATCGATCAGGCGAAAAGCGAGCATCGCCAGATCGAGGCCGGCGACAACTCCGGATTGGCGCGCTACCAACACGGTCCTCGCATGGTGTTCCTTTGGTACGACCGCCTCCGTGGTCAAGTCGCCGGCTCTACCAAGATCTTCGAGAAGAGCTGCCCGTACGAGCGGTTCAAGCATAACTGTGGGAAGCGGTGCGATCTTCATCATCCTGCCCCCTCGAGGCTCGGGGAATGTGCGAGTTCCCGCGCTGCCGCCAAGGCATCGGCGAGCGTAATCTCGAAACGACGGGCGATGGCGGCGCGATGCGGAAAATCTGCCCGATAGTGAGCACCGCGGCTTTCTTCACGCCATAAGGCGGCAATCGCGATCATCAATCCGACAGCCGCCGGATCCGATGCCGCGTCGTTGCCGTCGGCCAGCGGCAGCAAGGCACGTGCAGTCGCTTTCAAGCTTTCACTGTCTCGTACGATGCCGAGCGCGCGGGACAACAGGGAGCGCACGGTCGTAGGATCTGGCGAGGGGTAGTCATTTGTAATCGCCGGCTTTGTTCGGCGGACAGTGGTTCCCAGGAGGCTTTCGGCCACCCAACGGGCGCAGACGACTGCCTCGGTCAACGAATTGCTTGCTAGCCGGTTGGCACCGTGTAGCCCGGTCGAGGCAACTTCGCCGCATGCCCAAAGCCCTGCAACGGAGGTACGACCGTCGGCATCCACGGCGACCCCCCCCATGTGGTAGTGCTGGGCGGGACGAATGGGAATGAGGTCACGCCCTGGATCGATACCAACATCACGGCAGGCTGACGCAATCGTCGGAAACTGCACTGCGAATGCCGTTCCAGGCTTCTCCCGTGTATCGAGAAAGACGCGGTGGCCTTTCGAAAGGTGTTTCCAGACGGCGCGCGCCACAATGTCGCGCGGCGCGAGCTCTATGCCTTCTAAGCCTTCGAGGAAGCGCCTTCCAGTTTCATCGACGATCGTTGCCCCTTCGCCGCGAATTGCTTCGCTGATGAGCTGCATGGGGCGGCCCGGCCCGTCGAGCGCGGTCGGGTGGAACTGGATGAATTCCAGATCGCTAAGGACAGCACCCGCGCGCGCTGCAAGCGCAAGGCCTTGTCCGCAACTGCCCAACGGATTGGTGGTGTCGAAAAACAACCCGCCAATCCCGCCGGTGGCGAGGACGACACGCCGTGAACCGAAGAATACAGAACCCATCGAACAGCTTGCCCAGATTCCCCGGACCGCATTCTCCTTCACCGCCAGCCGGCGGGCTTCCACGCCTTCCACAACCACGATCGACGGCGTCGAATGCACGGCCGAAACCAGAGCACGCATGACCTCACGCCCGCTGCAGTCACCGCCTGCATGAACGATCCGCCGTCGACCGTGCGCCGCCTCCTGCCCGAGACGCAATTTCCCTTCCGGCGTACGGTCAAAGCGGACCCCGAAGCCCGCCAGCGTCTCGATCGCGTCGGGCGCCGCACGCAGGATCCGGCTTGCTATTTCCTCATCGCACAGCCCATCGCCGGCGGCGAGCGTATCTGCCAGGTGCAACGTCGGACTGTCATCATCGCCGACGCTGGCAGCTAGGCCGCCCTGTGCCCACGTGCTTGAAGCGTCAGTTCCCAGTCGATTCCTGGACAGAAGAAGCACCGGTTCGGGTGCCAGGTGAAGTGCCGTCATCAGCCCGGCAATGCCGCCGCCGACAATAATAGGTCTTCCAAAGAAGCTGCGGACATCGGCGTTCATATGGCCAGCATCCGCTCGACTGCGAGCCGCGCACGACCAGCGATCTCAGGACCGATGTTCACAGCGTGACGGTTTTGCTCGAGAGCGGTGCGTATATTGGCGAGCGTGATTCGCTTCATGTGCGGGCACAGATTGCAGGGACGGATGAACTCGACCTCGGGGTGTTCGACCGCGACATTGTCGCTCATGGAGCATTCCGTCATCAGTACGACCCGCGCTGGCTTTTTTTGTCCGACATAGTCGGACATGGCGGCCGTAGAGCCGGAGAAATCCGCTTCCGCAACGACTTCTGGCGGACATTCGGGATGGGCAAGCACCGTCACGCCCGGATGGTCTTCGCGCAACTGGCGGATGTCGGCAGGCGTGAAGCGCTCATGCACCTCGCAATGCCCCCTCCAAGCAATGATCTTCACGGCGGTCTGGGCGGCAATGTTCTGGGCAAGATATTCATCCGGCAACATGATCACCTGCGGCACGCCGAGTGCTTCTACGATGGTCTTGGCATTGCCTGACGTGCAGCAGATATCGGCCTCCGCCTTTACGGCGGCGGATGTGTTGACATAAGTGACGATCGGTATGCCGTGATAGCGCCGCCGCAACAGGCGGACATCCTCGGCCGTGATCGAGTCGGCGAGCGAGCAGCCTGCTTGCGTGTCCGGAATGAGCACAGTCTTGTCCGGGTTGAGCAATTTCACAGTCTCGGCCATGAAATACACGCCGGCCAGAACGACCACATCGGCTTCGATCGTCATCGCTCTGCGAGCGAGCACAAGACTGTCGCCGACAATGTCAGCGACACAATGGAAGATCTCCGGCGTCTGATAATTATGCGCCAGGATGACAGCGTTTCGCTGCCGTTTCAGATCGAGAATGGCCTCGATATCGTCGGTGAAGGCCGGCCATTCGAGCGGAGGAATGACCCGCCGCACGCGGTCATAGAGTGCGGCTGTGCGCGTGGAGGCGTTGAGCATGATTCTTCCCCATAATATGCTCTCTTAGAGTATATTAAGGTATATGCTTAACTTGAGCATATTGAATGTCAAGCGCTCGAGAGTGGCAATTTCGTCCCTGCGACAGTTCGCTCCGCCAGAACCGTCTGTCGGAAACGGAAGCGCTTGGCCGGAGGCCCTCGTGTCTCCGACACGGTCTCGCCGGTTTCCTCGACGAGGTCCTGCTGTTCGATGAGACGCCGGAAATTTTGCTTGTGCAGGAGCCTGCCGGCGAGCGCTTCGACGGTGCGCTGTAATTGCAGCAGCGTGAATGTTGGCGGCATCAGTTCGAAGACGACAGGGCGGTATTTGATCTTGGCGCGTAGTCTGGCGATTCCGGTGGCCAGAATGCGACGATGATCAGCCTGCATGGCTCGGCCAAAGACCGACAGCGGATTGTCTGAACCATGGCAGCGGTCTGCTTCCTCCACAAACGCCGCCTCGTAAAGCAGTTCGTAGCGTTGCAGCACCAATTCCTCGTTCCAGGCATAGCCATCAAGGCCAAAGGCCATCGCCGCCCGCTGCCACCGGTCAGTGTGCGTGAGTTGATCGTCTGCAGCGTCTGCCCAAACCTTCAATCGCGGAACGATCACGTCCGGTAATGTTGAGGGGATACCGGCTCTGTGATCTTCCCACGGAAAATAGTCGTACCAACTGCGCCAGGCGGCCTCGTCGGCGGATGCCGCCTGCTCCTCTCGGGTCAATGCGAGATAGCTGATCGAAACTGCGCGTTGCGCGCTTCCGTTTGGCGCCCTGTCTCGATCGGCGAAAGTGTAAAGCTGCTCGATATAGCCCAATGGGTGTTTTGTCTGCTGTTCAACCCAATCCCTCAAACCCGACTGCAGCGAACGATGACCAAGTTCGAATGGGCCGGAAGGCAATGATTGACCGCGCTCGATGGTCATGACCCGCGGCTGACCAATCGTCACCGCGACGAGCACCGCAATCAACTCCGCGGCAATAGAATGCCGTTGTCCATTTTCTGCCGGCCGCCTCTTCGTCGATGCCACCTTGTCTTGCATCTGTTCGCAGTGAACTCCAAATCTCAAATGCACGGGCCAACTGGGCAGGTCTGGCGAAAGGTGACCGATGTGGGTTGTCCGTCAACGTCCGCTGTGCCCGACATGCACAATCTTTTGCAGCCCTTGCCCGTCGCATCAAGACATATTCTATGCCAGACGCGGCCGTCATGTACTGACGCTGGGTAAGGATGTAGCGAGAAATTTTTGACATCAGACATCACGCTCGCATCAAGCGAGTATCTCCGTGTACACCTCTCGTTCTATTTGCGAACATAGAGATTTATAATTTCAGATTATTTATCGACTCTTCGAGAGTGTATTTTATCCCTACACAAGAGAATCTTTCTCGCCATGTAGCGACAAGTTTCTACAGCAAGGCAAATTGACCTTTCGTCGAACGCGCGTTTTCTCTCGATAGCAATCTCCAAGAGCGCCGGATTCGGCGCCCTACATTCCGAGCGCAAATGCGCATTGTCTCGACCGCCTGCTCCTGCAAAAGCGCTTCGTCGCGGAGTGAGGACCCGGAGCAAAGAAGTATGGCGCCGACGTTGTCGTCGCGGATCAGAATGGATTGAGTTCAGGCGTGGCGAAGCGACCTGCTGAAAAATTCTCTGGCCTTGACCTTGGGAGAGCGCTTTTCAGGCCGAGACACCGCTCAACAACAAGCTTGTCTCACTGTTCGCTACGCCTTCAATCTGGCGAACCTCCCGCAGGACGCGGTCGAAATCAGCTAGGCTCGCCGCCCGGATATCAACGATAAGATCCCAGTTTCCGTTCGTTGTGTACATCGAATGAATCTCAGGGAAGCCGCGCAACGCCCGCACGACACTCATCGGCGATTTTCCGTTGATTTCCACCATCATCATTGCGTGAATAGTTTGGGTTTCGAAATCTTCACGGACACGCACGGTGAACCCAACGATTGTCCCGGTCTCAAGCAAACGATCAAGCCGATTTTGGACTGTACCCCTCACCACCCCCAGCATTTCTGACAACTTAGAAAGCGACGCCCGCCCATCTGAGCGCAGAATCGCAATGATCCGGCGGTCAAGTTCATCGGGCACATATCTAACGCCAGCTTTTGTCATCCATCACGATTACAAATCTTGCACGCGTTCCGCAACCAATGTCGCGATGGCGACGGCAGTGATTTTACACGCTTTATGCACCCGCGCGCGTCGCCGGCACCTTGGCAGCATCCGACGGGTAGCCGCTGCTAGGTCCGAAATCAAGCAAGGGAATTCGCCTCGGTAATCAACATTTTGTACAATTTTGGGGTAAAAAATGCTCGGTTTTAGACAACAATGAGCACAAAACGACTATTTTAAATGTCAACTACAGCTAATAGATTTCAATAATGCATTAGTGATTTTTTCAGCTCCGTGGATGACCCGATGACAGCGGCCCTATTCCAACAAGTGTCCACGTCTTGCTGGCCTTCCCCCTGAGAACGGGTCCATTTTGAGAGTTAGAGTTTCGGCTATTTTGAGCTTTG
>NZ_JBLLVA010000051.1:0-17282 GCF_047739745.1 Borborobacter xinjiangensis
CACATCGTCAAGCCCGCGACCCTTCGGTCCCCGATCCCGACGACCACGTTCCTGAAATGTCATGCGTTTTTCCTTCGCGATACCGTTTCGCGGCGAACTCAATGGATCGTCGGATTTGACTATAAGGCAAAACTTATTCCTGATGCTACACAAATTTCAAATCATTCGCCACGCGATGCCTGAATATGCAGCCCCAGTAACATCCGGCCACCTAATGCGACAGTCGGTCCGAACGGTCCATTCGCCTTTCGATCAAAAATATAATGCGATCGCCGTCCCTAAGGGTTGTCTCAATGCGATCTCCGGTTTCGCTAATGAGATTGGGTATGTCGATGACGGCCAGCGGATCGGTGCACCGGACTTCCAGCCGATCGCCCGGTTTGAGCGCGCCAAGCGCCTTGCGGGTCTTCAATGCCGGCAACGGACATTTGAGTCCGGAAAGGTCGAGTTTGGTCGTGGTCATCGTTTAACTCAGAAAAGACCCGAATAGGGCAGGAAAGCCACTGTCTGACCGGGTTCGACGCGGGTGGTCTCCTCGCCGAGCTCGACCAGCCCATCGGTCTCCACCAGCGAAGACAGAAGCCCCGCGCCTTCGCGCGGGAACTTGACGGCTTCAAGGGAGCCGTCCGGCGCCTTGCGCAGGCTTGCCCGCACATATTCGCGCCGGCCCTCTTTCTTCTTGTAGGTGAAAGCCGCGCGTACCGGCATCGGCGGCGGTGTTTGCGGCCTGGCGCCGGCAAGCGCCAGCAAGGCGGGCCGAGCGACGCAGACGAAAGTCACGAAGCTTGCCGCCGGATTTCCCGGCAGTCCGATCAACGGCGTGCCGTCGATGACGCCCATCGCCACGGGTCGGCCGGGCTTGATCGCCACGCGCCAGAAAACCAGCGAACCGACGCTTTCGACGCCATCGCGAACATAGTCCGCCTCGCCCGTCGAAACGCCGCCGGAGGTAATGATCAGGTCATGTCCGGCGGCGGCTTCCTTCAAGCCGCCGGCAATCGCGGCCCGATCGTCGCCGAGCATGCCGAGATCGCTGACCTCGCAGCCAAGCCGCGCCAGCATCGCCATCAGCATGAAGCGGTTGGAATCAAAGAGCTGCGCCGGACCGCGCGGCGCGCCGGGCGCGACGATCTCGTTGCCGGTGGACAGCACCGCGACCCGTATGCGGCGCCGCACGGTGACCTGCGCAAGGCCGAGGGCAGCGGCAACGGCGACGTCCTGCGGGCGCATGCGCTGCCCGGTTTCAAGCACCAGCTGGCCGGCCGCAATATCTTCGCCGGCGGGGCGCATATTGGCGCCGCGCTTCAACCCCGACGGGAGAATCACGTGGCCTCGATCGTCGATGCGCGCATCCTCCTGCATGAACACAGTATCGGCACCCTCCGGCATCGGCGCGCCGGTGAAGATGCGAACGGCCTCGCCCGGCATGACCGACTTCTCGGCCTTCGCTCCGGCCTGAAGGCGGCCGGCGACGGTGAAGGTCCGCTCCCCATCCGACGGCAGGTCGGCGCCGCGCACGGCGTAGCCGTCCACCGCCGAGTTGGTGAAAGCCGGCAGCGAGAACGGGGCATGGATGTCTTCGGCCAGCACGCGGCCGTCGGCCTTGACCAGCGGCACCACCTCGGTGCCTTCCACCGGCTGCAGGCGAGCCGAAAGCAGCGCGATCATATCGTCGAGCGGCATCAGCGGCCCGCCGAAGGCAAAGCAGTCGTCCGAGAGTTGCGCCATTTTCCTCTACCGTTCGTCGTTTGAGGTCCGTCCGCATACCGGCGTGTGCGACCTATCATTACATAAGGCTGACGCGCGAGCCATTTCGTGCAAACGTCGCAACCGATTCCGGCAGCCTATCGCCGACAGCAACATGAACGAGAGCGCCATGCCCACGAACGACAGCCTTTCCGATTCCGCCGTCATCATGCCCGATCCCGGCGACACGCGGCTGACCGAACGGGTGAGCGGCATCGACCACACCGGGGCGGCGGTCGAGGTCAACGTGCCGGTCGAGCGCGCGCTGACGCTTTACCTGAATGCGCAGGAAATCGTCACCATGATGACGATCAACGATTATCCGGAATATCTGGCGCTCGGCTATCTGCTCAACCAGAACATGCTGAAGCCTGACGACATAGTGACCGGCGTCGACTATGACGAGGACCTGCAAGTGGCGGTGGTGCGCACAGAGCGCGGCACCAATTACGAGCAGAAGCTGAAGAAGCGGACGCTGACCTCCGGCTGCGCTCAGGGCACGGCCTTCGGCGACCTCCTGGAAGCGCTGGAGGAGATCGACCTGCCGGCGGCGGAACTGCGGACCTCCTGGCTCTACCAGATGACGCGGACCATCAACACCACGCCTTCGCTCTATCTGGAGGCAGGCGCCATCCATGGCTGCGTGCTTTGCCGGCAGGGCGAGCCGATCTGCTACATGGAAGATGTCGGGCGCCACAACGCCGTCGACAAGATCGCCGGCTGGATGTACCGCAACCGGGTCGATCCCTCCGACAAGATCCTCTACACGACCGGCCGGCTGACCTCGGAAATGACCATCAAGACGGTGCGGATGGGCATTCCGATCCTGGTTTCGCGTTCCGGCTTCACCGCCTGGGGCGTGGCTCTGGCGCGTGAAGCCGGGTTGACGCTGGTGGGGCGGGCGCGCGGCAAGCGCTTCTCGGCCCTTTCAGGCATCGAGCGGATCGTCTTCGACGAGGACCCTGCCCTCATCGAAGAGGAAGCCGCCCGCCACCATCGCAAGAGCGCCGAGGCCGATTAGAGCCTCGACTTCAAAGATTGAGGTGGCAAATTTATCGCGGCAGTTCGGAAATACCGCCATGCGCGGCGGACCATTTAACCGGTTCGCTCAAGAAGCTCTCGACCTCGGCGAGCGTCTCGGGACTGAACCGCCCCTGCTCCCTGCAGACCCGCAGAATGTCCCACCAGGTGGCGAGATAGTGCAGCCGCATGCCGGCAGCTTCCAGTTTCTTCGGCGTGTCCGGAAAAATGTCGTAATAGAACACCGCGAAGGTGTCGGTCACGTTGGCGCCCGCCTTGGCGATCGCCTCCGCGAACTTGATCTTGCTGCCGCCGTCGGTCGTCAGGTCCTCGACCAACAGAACCCGGGCGCCTTCGACGAGATTGCCCTCGATCTGCGCGTCGCGACCGAAGCCCTTGGGCTTCTTGCGCACATATTGCATCGGCAGGCCCATGCGATCCGACAGCCAGGCCGCGAAGGGAATGCCCGCGGTTTCGCCGCCGATCACCGCATCGAACTGCTCGAAGCCGACATTGCGGAAAATGACCGACGCCGAAAAATCCATGATCGCCGCGCGGATGCGGGGATAGGAGATCAGCTTGCGGCAATCGATATAGACCGGGCTGGCAAGGCCGGACGTGAAGGTGAACGGCTGATCGGCACGAAAATGAACGGCATCGATCTCGAGCAGCATCTTGGCCACGGTTTCGGAAATCACCGCGCGATCAGGGAAGGTGTTGGAGAACATGGGGTCGACCTGATAATTGAAGGGTGCCCCTCGCTATCAATTTTACTGCGGGCTGGCCAGTCTTGCAGTCGCACATTCATAAGGAAGGATACCGCCGACCGTGACCGATGAGAACATGGCAACCCTGGGCGTGGTGCTGGCCGGAGGATTGGCTCGGCGCATGGGCGGAGGCGACAAGCCGATGCGCGAGATCGGCGGGCGCACCATCCTCAATCATGTCCTCGAGCGGTTTGCGCCGCAATGCGACGGGCTGGTGCTCAACGCCAATGGCGATCCGGCCCGTTTCGCCGCCTTCGGCTTACCGGTGGTGGCCGACACCGTCGCGGACAATCCGGGGCCGCTCGCCGGAGTGCTCGCGGCGCTCGACTGGGCGGCCGAGAACCGGCCGCAAGCACGCTGGGTGGTCAGCGTCGCCGGCGATTGCCCTTTCCTGCCGCGCGATCTCGTCAGCCGCTTCCATGACGCGCGGCTAAGAGAGGATGCGCAACTCGCGGTCGCTTCGTCAGGCGGCCGCTCGCATCCGGTGATCGGACTTTGGAATGTCGGTCTGCGCGGCGATTTGCGCCATGCGCTGGTGGAAGAGGATTTGCGCAAAATCGACCGTTGGACCGCGCGCTACCGGCTGGCGACGGTGTCATGGCCGACCGAGCCGGTCGATCCCTTCTTCAACGCCAATACGGTCGAAGACCTTTCGGAGGCGGAAGAGCTGGCGAAGCTGGTCAGCGGCTGATGCCGCACTTTTTTCTTGGCCGTCACCCCTCATCCGCCTGCCGGCACCTTCTCCCCGCTTGCGGGGAGAAGGGACAAGCAGCAACGCCCGCGCCCCCTCGCCCCGTTTACGGGGAGAGGGTAAGGGTGAGGGGCGATGGAGGTGAGAAATCACGCCGGCCTGAAGCCAGCCTTCTCCAGCGCGGCATGGTTTTCAGGTGCGGCGAGCGCTTTGAGAAAAGCCTGCACCGCGGGTCGCTCCTTGCGGGTCGAGACCAGCGCGAAATCATAATGCTCCTCGGCCAGCGGTATGAAGCCGAGCCCTGCCGCCCGTGCCACCGGCGCAATCGTCACGCCCCAATCGGCGCGCTCCTGAGCCACCGCGGCGGCCACCGCATTGTGCGAGCGCGGCTGGTTCCAGTAGCCGTCAGGCCGGGCCTGCCCCAGCAGTTGGTCGATAAGGATGCGGGTTCCGGCACCCTGGTTGCGGTTGACCATCAGGCAGGCTGGATCGGCAAGGGCCGCCGCAAGCGCGTCTTCGACCGACTTCGCTTCAAAGCGCCTGTCGCCCGGACGAAAGACAATGCCCTGCATGCGCCGCCAGCCGGGCACGAGTTCAAGTCCCTCGCTCAAGAAAGGCGCATTGTAGCTTTGGGTCTTCTCATCAAGGAGGTGGATCGGCGCCAAATCGCATTCGCCGCGTCGGGCAGCGGCCAGCCCGCCAAGACTGCCGACCGCCAGCGAGCGCGCAGTAAGGCCCGCGCGGGAAAGCGGCTCCAGGACCAGATCAAGCCCGGTGCAATGGCTGCCGATGATGACGAGATCAGGCACGCGCAGATGCGGCGTAAACAGCGTCACCTCCGCCTGCGCGCCGGCCGGCATATGGTCGGCCAGGGCATCGATGCGCACGAAGCCGTCGGCCTGCGCAAACGAAGTGATCGCGCCCGACCCCTTGCCGGTGGGATAGGCGACCAGCCCATCCTCGCCTTCCACCAGCGAAACCATGACGAATTCGGCCCGGCCGAGCTCGGAGGCGATGCGCAGCGGAATTCGTGCCGTCACCTGCGTCTCGGTCCGCGGCGGCAGGCCGGCCATACGCCGCAACACCGGCACGATCATGTCGTGGAAGGTGAACATCGCCGAGGTCGGGAACCCCGGCAGGATGACGACCGGCTTGCCGTCGCAAACCGCAAGGCACAGCGGCTTGCCGGGCTTCAGCGCCACCCCGTGCGCAAGAATGCCCGGCTGGCCCAGCCTTGAAATGATGCGATGACTTACATCGCCCGCCCCCTTCGAGGTGCCGCCGGACAGAATGAGCATGTCGCATGCCGCCAGCGCCTCGCGCATGGCCACTTCGAGCCGGGCCTCATCGTCGCCAATTGCGCCGAGGAAAACCGGCTCGCCGCCGTTTTCGGCAATCGCGGCGCTGACGATCGCGCCATTGGTGTCGTAGACCGCGGCCGGACATAGCTTCTCGCCCGGCTGGACGAGCTCGTCGCCAGTGGAAAGTACTGCCACGCGGGGCTTGCGCGCCACCGGCACCTTGGCGACACCGCATGCGGCTAGCATGCCGATCTCGCGCGCGCCGATCAGCGTGCCCGCCCGCAGCAGCACCTCGCCGCGCGCGATGTCGGAACCGGCATAGGATATGAACTGGCCCGGTGATGCGGCACGCCGGACTTCGATGGAATCATCACCGTCAGGCTGGGTGTGCTCGACCATGACCACCGCGTCGGCACCGCGCGGTATCGGCCCGCCGGTGGCGATTGCCGTCGCAGTCGCCGTCTCAACCGTCTCGGTCGGCGCCGTGCCGCAGGCGATGGTTTCGCCATTCAGGGAGAGGCTGACGAAATTCGCCTCGGAGGCCGACGCGATGTCGGCGGCGCGCACGGCAAAGCCGTCGACATTGGCGCGGTCGAAAGGCGGCACGTCGATCGGTGCGACGACGTCTTCGGCCAGCGCCAGGTCAAGCGCATCGGCCAACGCGCGCTCTTCGCTCGGCATGGCGTGCGGAAACAGCGCCGCCTGAAAACGGGCAAGCGCCTCCTCGCGCGACAGGACGGTCAGGAACTGGTCTTGTCCGACCCCTTGCCGTGGATGGGAGGCAGGTGGCGAAGATCTGGTCATGTCGGCGGCCTTATATCAGCTCGCCCGCAGTGGGAAGGCTTCGACCGGCATTCCGGCTGGATATCCTTCGCTGCCGCCGGGAATGGCGAGCCACGCATCGGCCATTCGGATATGGTCGAGTGACAGGGCACCGACGGCAAGCGGCAGCCAGCCGGATTGTTCCTGCCGGACAAGCGCGATCTCCGTAAGTCCTATGCCCGACGATATCTTGCGGGCCAGCGGCAGGACGATCCCACGTCGGGCGAGCCGGCCGCAGAGGCGATCGAGCAGCGGCTGCACCAGTATATGATAGGCCGAGAAGGCCTGATCGGGCGCGCCGGGCAGCGCCACGATGGGCGTCGCGTCCAGTCTGCCGGTCGCCGTCGTGCGTCCGGGCTGCAGCGCGATGCCATGCGCGATCAGTGCGCCGCGCATCGACAGAGCTGCGACAGTGGCATCTGTGCGTCCAAAGCCGGTACCCCCGACAAGCACGATCAGGTCGCATGGGGCCGCATTCAGAACTCCAGTGATTGCCTCGGCCTCGCGCGAAATCGTCGCAGTGGTGACGCGCGCGCCCGCCGCTCCAGCCAGATCGGCAACCAGACGCGCCGTCAATGTGCTGCCATCGTTTGAGGCGACATCGATCAGCCGCAGGCGCGGCGAGCGCACGGCGATCCTGTCAAGGCCGACCGCCCGCGCGACCAGCAGATCGGCGGCCGACAGGCTGCGGCCGGAAATGACGGAAGGAAGGCCGGCGGCGACCTCCTCGCCGGCACGTCGGATGCCCTCGCCCGGCACGGCTTCGGCGAGCGCCTGCGCCAACGGGCCATGGCACTCGACCAGATCGGCCTCGATGACGCAATCGCAACCTTCAGGCAGCGATGCCCCCGCCTCCACCCACTCCGGAGCGCCTGGCAGCGGAACCGGCGAATAGGAGGACGCGCCGGCCAGATCGAGCGAGCGCAGCGCCCAGCCGTCGATCGTCGCCCGGTTGCGCGCCGGAAGCGGAGCCGCGACCTCCGGCATTTCGGCGGCGACGAGGCTGGCCGCTTCGCCGAGCGGCACTGATATGGGAGCGACCGCGACCAGCCCTTCGAGCAGCTCGGCGAGTGCCGATTCGAGGCTGGTCAGCGCGCCGTTCGAAGGCTGCGTTCTGTTCATGCCCGATGATGGGCCAGATACGCTCCGTTTTGCAACCGATCAGGAAGGATCGCGGCTGGCATTGGGGAAGAAAAGCTGCTGGCCATCGATCTTGTACTTGGCGATCGCCTCCTGCCCCTCCGGCGAAATCAGGTAGTCAATGAAGCTCTGGCCTGCCTCGGCCTTGACCGTGGGAAACTTCTCCGGATTTACCAGCATGACGCCATACTGATTGAACAGCCGCTTGTCCCCCTCGACGACGATTTCGAGGTCGCCGCGATTCTTGAAGGATAGCCAGGTGCCGCGGTCGGAAAGCACATAGGCGTTCATCGCTCCTGCCGTATTGAGCGCTGCGCCCATGCCCTGGCCGATGTCGCGATACCGCTCACCCTTGGCGCTATCGATATCGATGCCGGCTTCCTTCCAGAGCTTGAGTTCGGCGCTGTGGGTGCCCGACTTGTCGCCGCGCGAGACGAATGGCGCCTGCTTGGCGCGAATCGCGTCGAAGGCGGCGGTGATGTCCTTGGTTCCCTTCACTCCGGCCGGATCGCTCTTTGGACCGATCAGCACGAAATCATTGTACATCACATCGTAGCGCTTCACGCCGAAACCTTCGTCGAGGAATTTCTGCTCCTGCGCCTTGGCGTGCACGAACACGACATCGGCATCGCCGCGCCGCGCGGTGTCGAGCGCCTGGCCGGTGCCCTGCGCGACGACCTTCACGTCAATGCCGGTCTTGTCCTTGAACAGCGGCAACAAATAGTCGAACAGGCCCGAATCCTGCGTGGAGGTGGTGGAGGCGACGACGATCGCCTTGTCCTGGGCGACAGCGGCGACACTGCCGATGGCGAGGAACGCGGCCGCGGCCAGCGCGGAAAAGAGACGACGGTTCAACAATGGAAGCTCCTGTTGCGTTAAATGACGAGTTCGCCGTTTACAAAGGCGGCTGCCTCGCCGGTTGATGGATGGTCGAAGAAATCGGCGGCCCTGGCGCGTTCGCAAAGGCGCCCGCGCACCATGAACATCACGTCGCCGGCCAGCCTTCGCACTTGGCCGAGGTCATGCGAGGCCATGACGATCTTGATGCCGGACTGCGCCGCCATCAGGACGATCTCCTCGACGCCGCGCGTGGCTGCCGGGTCGAGGCTGGCGGTCGGTTCGTCGAGCAGCAGAAGCTCCGGCTCGCGCGCCAGTGCGCGGGCAAGCGCGACGCGCTGCTGCTCGCCGCCCGAAAGACGCCTTGCCGGGCGCCCGGCAAGCTCCAGAAGGCCGACGCGGGAAAGCGCTTCCTCCACGCGCGCCTTGCGCAAGCGTCGCGGCAGCCCGGCATGCCTCAGCCCGTAGGCAACGTTGTCGGCGACCGAGCGGCGCAGCATCACCGGGCGCTGGAACAGCATCGCCAGGCGGCCGGGACTGGCCGTATCGCGCCCGCCCCACCTGATGCGGCCCTCCGACGGAGCGACAAGCCCCATGCACAGCCTGAGCAGCGAAGTCTTGCCGGAGCCGTTCGGCCCGACGATCAACGTCGGCGCGCCGGGCGTGATCGACAGGTTCAAGCGGTCGAGTATCGTCGTCTCGCCGGCGCGAAGCGAGACGCCTTCGAATGTGACCGGCATATCGCTCGACAGGTCGCGCATCAGCCCGCCCGCTGCTCGGACCAGACGCGCACGCCCCAGGCGGCGGCGTTGATCACCAGAATCAGGGCAATCAGGACCAAACCCAGCCCCATGGCTAACGGCAGATTGCCCTTCGAGGTCTCAAGCGCGATCGTCGTGGTCATGGTGCGGGTAAAGCCGTCGATATTGCCGCCGACGATCATCACCGTGCCGACCTCGGCGGCGGCGCGGCCGAAGCCCGCCAGGAGCGCAGTGATCAGGCTGAAGCGGCTGTCCCACAAAAGCGTCGCCATCCGGCCTGCCGGCCCGACATTCATCGCCGTCAGCTCGTCGCGATATTCGTGCCACAGATCCTCGATCGTCTGGCGGGTGAGCGCGGCGATGATCGGCACCACAAGCAGCGCCTGTGCGATGACCATGGCGAGCGGCGTGAACAGGATGCCAAAGGCGCCGAGCGGGCCCGACCGCGACAGAAGCAGGAACACCGTCAGGCCGACCACCACCGGCGGCAGGCCCATGAAACCGTTGAGGAGCACGATCAGCGCCGTGCGGCCGCGAAAGCGCGTCAGCGCCAGCAACGCGCCAAGCGGCAGCCCGACGATCACCGCGATCGCCACCGCAGACAGGCTGACGGCCAGCGAAAGTCGCACGATCGCGTAGAGCGTCGGGTCGCCGCTGATGATCAGTTGCCAAGCGTTCAGGCTATCCGGCATTCTCGCCTCCTGGGGCTTTCTCTGCAATGATTCCCGTTCTGTCAAACAATTGAAAATAGCCTAAAATATGCATATGGATGCAGGCATGAAGCTCCTCACGACACCTGAAGCCGCCGACTATTTGCGCCTTGGCGAACGCAAGCTCTATGAACTGGTCGCCAGCAACGCGATCCCGTGCAGCAAGGTGACCGGCAAATGGCTGTTTCCCGTTCACGAACTCGATCGCTGGGTGTTGTCGGGGCTGTCACGACCGCCGGGGATGATTCCGGCAGACCCGCCACCGATCGTCGGCGGCAGCCAGGATGATCTGCTGGAGTGGTGTCTGCGCCGCTCTGGTTCGGGACTCGCTTCGCTGAACGAAGGCAGCGAAAACGGCGTCGCCCGCCTGCTGCGCGGCGAGGTTGCGGCCGCCGCCATCCACTATCACATGGCCGATGAAAGCGGCGAGCCCGCGAATGTAGCGGCAATGCGCACCATGCCGCGCCTGCAGGACATGGTGCTGGTCGCGCTGGTGCGGCGCGAGCAAGGGCTTCTGCTGGCCCCCGGCAATCCGACAAACCTGCACAGCCTTGCCGACGTTCTCGCCGCAAATGCCAAAATGGCGGTCAGGCAGAAGGGCGCGGGCGCCCATATGCTGCTCGACGTGCTGCTGACCCGATCAGGCGCGACCCAGGCCGACCTGAACCGGCTCGATCCGCCATGCCTGACCGGACCGGACCTCGGCGCTGCCGTGCGCGCCGGCGAAGCCGATTGCGGCATCGCCACGCGCGCGGCGGCGCGCGCCTCCGGCCTCGATTTCGTGCCGCTGGTCTGGGAAAATTTCGACCTGCTGATGCGCCAGCGCACTTATTTCCAGCCACCGCTGCAAAAGCTGCTGTGCTTCATGGCCCATGGCGATCTGACGACCCGCGCGGAAGAGCTCACCGGCTATGACATCACGCCGGCGGGTACCATCCGCTTCGCCACATGATTTACCGCGCCAACGTTCTTCCAAGACGGCAGGAAGCGCTGACGCTTGAATTTGTCGCGTCAATCCGAGTCGATGCGCGGCATAGCGCCGCCATGTCGCCGGCGCCCGCCCTCGCCAGCATCACGCTGCGGCGGCTGAGATGCGTCCGAAGCCACGGTTTCGGCCGGCTCGGCGGGCGTGGCAGCGTGGTCGACCGCATCATCGCCTTCCGCCACCGCCGAAACAGTCTCGGCCGGTGGCTCCCCGCCAAGTCGCACCGATTCCTCCGCCGCAGCGAATTGCCTTTCGTTCGAGGCTGGCTGCTCTGTCGCGTCTTTGGTGCCAGCCTGCTCCTCCCCGCGCAGAAGATGCGCCAGCACGCGCTGCACCTCCTGCGGGTCCAGCGCGCCGAAGCCCGGCACGTCACCGGGCGCATTGAAGTCCCAGGAGTTTTCCGACAATCCGATGAAGTCGCGGATCGTCGGGTCGGCGGTCCAGGCGCGCCGAAGTGCCTCACGTTGCAAATCGGCCGGTACGCCGCGAGCGAGAAAGGCGCGCAGGTCCGTCGTCGCATCGATGCTTTCGATGGGCGGAAGGCTCTCCGGGTCGAAGGCCTCCGCTTCCGCCTCCGCATCCGGCGCAAGCTGCGCGCCCTCGTCCGGGGGAACGGCGTCGGCGTCGCGCGGCTTCTCTGGCTCGGCCTGTCGCTTCAGCCGGGACCAGCGCGCCAGCAGGCTTTCAGACTCAGTCATCGGTTTTTCCGCCAACAGGCAAACGCCGCGCCAGCGCTTCCGGATCGGCGCGATCCCGCTTGCGCTTGACGAAGGCAGTCTCGACATGATGCCGCGCCACGAATTCGGCAAGGGTGTGGCGGATCGTCTCGGGCATGGGAACCGCCTCGACCAGCGATCCGGGCTGAGTCAGCGCTTCGCCCTCGGCCGGATCGACGGTAGCGGCCGCGATTGCATAGGGTGGATGACCGCCGGTCTCGGTCAACGCCACCCAGACAGAGGCGGCGCCCGATGCCAGATTGTCGCGATAGTTGCCGGTTTCCGTGCGGTAGAGGTCGAGCGTGGCCGTGCCGGCGTAGAACGTCGCCCTCTCGCCATCGTCGGAAAGCACGGTCCAGGGCTCGGCCGCGGGCTCGCCGTCAAGCACCTCGACCGCAGCCCAGGTGTAGTCGATCCAAGGCGATTTGGCCTTGCGGCGCTCCACGATGACGCCGACGACAAGCCGCGTGATGACGTTCGAGCCGATCAACTCGCCGCCTCCAGATGCCGGATGGGGAGGCCCGTCAGGAGGTTCTGCGGCTTCATGTGCAGGATCTTCTCAGGCGACATGGCGAGGATGAGATAGGCCGGTTGGCCCCTCAGCCTGTCGACGACCAGTCCGCGATCCTTGAAGCCGAGCCGGAAGAGGCCGACCAGGCGGGCATGGCTTGCCGAGTCGATCTCGTCGCCGCTCCACAGGCGGTTGCCGATTCGCGTGCCTTCTGCATCCAGCCCGAGATACCAGTCGAACGAGACCTCGCGCAGTTGCGTCAGCGGCTCGATCTCCACCTCGACCGCCAGCATGTGGCGCAGCCAGCGCGTCATCGCCTCGGCAAGCGCGCTCAGCCCGCGACGTCCGGCGGTGAGATCGAGCGCCATATCGAAAGCATCGCTGCGTTCCCAGTAAAGATCGGCGCTTTCCTCGTTGAGCACGTCGATTTCCGCCGCCGCCGGCAGGCCCAGCATCGACACAAGCGGCGAAACCGGCGCCGTGCCGATGCCGGCGATCGTCTCGTCATCAGCCGCGATCAGCGAGCCCTCATGCAAGGTCATGCGCTGCCGCCGGAAGAACAGTTCGGCCGCCCTCAGCACGAAGGGGTCCTCGCAGCCATCGAGCGCATTTCGCAGGATCGCGTGGACAAGCTGGTTCAGGAACAGCGGCGGCGTGCTCCCGACACCGTTGCGGACAAGATCGAGATAGGCGCCTTCCAGCGTCTTGTGCCGCAGCAGCCGGTCGCGAAACCCGATCATCAGTTCCCAATTCTCGCGCGCGTCCGCGTCGGCGATGGCGGCGATGTCCTGCCTGTCGACGGGGCGAGCCGGCTCGGCAAGCAGCGCGGCATGCAGGGTACGCTCGACCGTGCAGGCCTCCGGCGGCGGCACCAGTTCCGGCCGGGCAAGATAAAGCTTGAGAAAATCATCGGTGACGGTCAGTCCGCCGTCAGTATCGCGATCCATCAGATGATGGCCGCAGGAAAACCAGAAGTCCTTCATCCGAACTCTCCGCGGACGAGCCGTGGCTCGCCGGCCTTTTGCTGCCTATCCTGCTCTTGCCGGAACAAGACGGCAAGCGCGCCGGCAAACATTGGCATGAAATTGCAGAAATTCCCAAAAATTTAATACTTCCAGTTGACGAAGCGATCTATTTGTTGGACGCTGATCAACAGGCAGGTGCGCGGGGTTACCACGCACGTTACCAACAAGCAGAACAACCCCGCACAACACCGACTGGGCTTGGTGGGGGATATGTTCGGCCGAAATTCCCAAACATCCGTCTATGACATGCTGTGGCGCATACGGGCCGCGGAATGGGAATGGCGGGTTTGCGCAAGCGGCTGCGCCGACAGCCTGGCCGGGAGCCTCGAATGAGCGAGGGCGGCGCGCAGCACCACTATCGCAGCACCGCCGCAAAGCACGGGGCCAGTCCGCTCACCCCGCCAAACAACCAGCATCCGAACGCGTACCCGTCGGCGAACAGCGGTATCGATGAGGTCGATATTGCTCGGTCGGAAGAATACACGCTGCTGGCAACGCTTCTGCTCAACGCACCCGACGCAACCCTGATCGGGGGCATTTCGAAGATCGAGGGCGATGCACTGCCGCTTGGCCTTCTCCATGCCGCATTGGCCGAGGCCGCGCGTGACACGGACATCGAATTGATCGAGCAGGATTATTTCCGGCTGTTCGTCGGCGTCGGCCGCAGCGAGGTGCTGCCTTACGCCTCCTACTATCTCACCGGCTTCCTGAATGAGCGGCCGCTGGCGCGGGTGCGGGCGGATCTGCGCCTGCTCGGCATTGCGGCAAGCGGCGGCTCGGTACAGCCGGAGGATCACGCCGGCATGCTGTGCGAAGTCATGGCGGGCTTGGCAATCGGGCATTTCGGTCAGGACCCGAGCGTCGAGGCGAAATTTTTCGGCGCGCATGTCGCGCCTTGGATGGGTCGCTTCTTCGCCGATGTGGAGCGCTTGGCCGTGACGGAATTCTACCGGACCGTGGGCAAGATCGGCCGCCTGTTCATTGAGATCGAGACAGAGGCCTTCACCTTGCCCGCTTGAATGCAGGCCGCGGAAACCAGGGAGGACGTCGAAATGGAAAGTGAAAGCAAGAAGGGGCTCAAGCGTCGCGATTTCCTTCGGGCGCTCGGCCTGTCCGCGGCTGCGACGACGGTTCCGCTGGCGAGCGAAGCCATGGCCGACACCGAAACGTCCGACGAGAAGCGCAAGACGCGCTATCAGGAATCCGAGCACGTGAAGAACTACTACCGGGTCAACAAATATCCGGCCTGAAGGAGGCGACGATGCTGATCAAGAGAACCGACCGTCATTCGCGTCAACCCCGCCTCGCCGCGCTGGCCGAAGCATCGCCGACCCGTCTCGACCGCCGCACCTTCCTGCGCCGTTCTGGCCTTGCCGCCGGCGGCCTTGCGGCCATAGGCGCGCTGCCGCTCGCCAACATGCGCAAGGCAGAAGCCGGCCCGCCGCCGGAGCCGGGCGCTCCGCTGGAAATCCGCAAGAGTGTCTGCACGCACTGCGCCGTCGGCTGCACCGTCACCGCCGAAGTCTCCAATGGCGTGTGGATCGGCCAGGAGCCCTCCTGGGACAGCCCGATCAATCGCGGCTCGCACTGCGCCAAGGGTGCATCGGTGCGCGAGCTCGTCCATAGCGAGCGCCGGCTCAAATATCCGCTGAAACTGGTCAATGGTGCCTGGACCCGGGTCAGCTGGGACGAGGCGATCGCCGGCATCGGCGACAAGCTGATGGAGATACGCGAGGCTTCCGGACCGGAGTCGGTCTATTGGCTGGGTTCGGCCAAATTCACCAACGAGGGGTCCTATCTGTTCCGCAAGCTCGGTGCGTTCTGGGGCACCAACAACACCGACCACCAGGCGCGCATCTGCCATTCGACGACCGTTACCGGCGTGGCCAACACCTGGGGCTACGGCGCGATGACCAACAGCATCAACGACATGCGCAACGCCAAAACGATGATGTTCCTGGGCAGCAACGCGGCCGAAGCGCATCCCGTCGGCATGCAGCACATATTGGAGGCCAAGGAACTCAACCAGGCCAACCTGATCGTCGCCGACCCGCGCATGACGCGCACGGCCGCCCACGCCAAGGAATATCTGCGCTTCCGGCCGGGCACCGACATTCCGCTGCTTTACGGCCTCATGTGGCACATCGTCGAGAACGGCTGGGAGGACAAGGAGTTCATCGCGCAGCGCGTCTACGGCTATGAGGACACGCTCAAGGAAATCCGGAAGTGGAACCCGGAAGAGTGCGAGCGGGTGACAGGCGTTCCCGGCGAGCAGATGAAGCGCGCCGCCGAGATGTTCGCCACGCAGAAGCCTTCCACGCTGATCTGGTGCATGGGCCAGACCCAGCACAGCGTCGGCACGGCCAATGTGCGGGCAAGCTGCATCCTGCTGCTTCTGACCGGCAATATCGGCAAGCCCGGCACCGGCGCCAACATCCTGCGCGGCCATGACAATGTGCAGGGCGCCACCGATATCGGCCTCGATATCGTGACCCTGCCCTTCTACTACGGCCTCAAGGAAGGCGCCTGGAAGCATTGGAGCCGCGTCTGGGACGTCGACTACAATTGGCTGGTCTCGCAGTTCGACAGCAAGGAGATGATGGAGACGCCCGGCATACCGCTGACCCGGTGGTTCGACGGCGTGCTGCTGCCGAAGGACCAGGTCGCCCAGAAAGACAATGTGCGGGCGATGTTCGTCCAGGGCCATGCCTCAAACAGCATCACGCGCATTCCCGAATCGTTGAAGGGCCTGGCCAAGCTCGACCTTCTGGTGGTGGCCGATCCGCACCCGACCACCTGGGCGGCGCTGGCGGTGAAAGCGGGGCGCACCGACAATGTCTATCTGCTGCCGGCCGCCAACCAGTTCGAGTGCAAGGGCTCGCGCGTCGCCTCCAACCGGGCGATCCAATGGGGCGAACAGATCGTCAAGCCGAGCTTCGAGGCCAAGGACGACCTTGAGATCATCTACCTGCTCGCCCAGAAACTCGGCTTCGCCGACAAGATGTTCAAGCATATCAAGGTCGAGAACAATCTGCCGGAAGCCGAGGACGTGCTGCGCGAAATCAACCGCGGAAGCTGGAGCACCGGCTATTGCGGGCAATCGCCCGAACGCCTCAAGCTGCACATGGCCAACCAGAAGGATTTCGATCTCGTCTCGATGAAGGCGACGACCGGCCCGGCCGCCGGCGACTATTACGGCCTGCCTTGGCCCTGCTGGGGCAAGCCGGAGCTCAAGCATCCGGGCACGCCGCTGCTCTACAACACCACACTTCCGGTGATGGAAGGCGGCGGCACGTTCCGCGCCCGTTTCGGCGTCGAGCGCGACGGCGTCAGCCTGCTTGCCGACAACGTGGCTTCCGTGGGCTCGGAAATCGTCGACGGCTATCCCGAGTTCACCTATGGCGTGCTCAAGAAGCTTGGCTGGGACGCGGACCTGACGCCGGAAGAGCTTGCCGTCATCCAGAAGATCGGCGGCGACGTTCCTGAAAACCTCGACAAGGTTTCGTGGTCGACCGATCTTTCCGGTGGCATCCAGCGCGTTTCGATGAAGCATGGCTGCGTGCCTTACGGCAACGGCAAGGCGCGCATGAACGCCTTCGGGCTGCCGGACCCGATCCCGGTGCACCGCGAGCCGATCTATTCGCCGAGGGTCGAACTCATCGAGCAATATCCGACGCTCGAGGATGCCAAGCAGTTCCGCCTGCCCAATATCGGCTTCACGGTGCAGAAGGAGGCGGTCGACAAGGGCATCGCCAAGCAGTTTCCGCTGATCCTGTCCTCCGGCCGACTGGTCGAATATGAAGGCGGCGGCGAGGAAACCCGGTCCAATCCGTGGTTGGCCGAACTGCAGCAGAACATGTTCATCGAGATCAGTCCGGCGGATGCCGGCGATCGTGGCATCGTCGACGGGGCATGGGTCTGGGTAACGGGTGCGGAGAACAACTCCAGGGCCAAGGTGAAGGCACTGGTGACCGAGCGTGTCGGCAAGGGCGTTGCCTGGATGCCGTTCCACTTCGGCGGCTGGTTCGGCGGCGAAGACCTGCGCTCGGCCTATCCGGAAGGGACAGAACCGATCGTGCTCGGCGAGAGCGCCAACTCGATCCTGACCTATGGCTACGATCCGGCCACCGGAATGCAGGAACCGAAGGTTTCACTCTGCCAGATCACGGCGGCTTGAGGGAGGACATCATGGCACGAATGAAATTTCTCTGCGATGCCGACCGCTGCATCGAATGCAATGCCTGCGTGAC